>SXOY01000138.1 GCA_005776545.1 Planctomycetia bacterium
CCCGAGGTTGAGAGCCTTCAGGGGACGGTCTTAGCTATACGGCTTTGGATCGGCTGTGGTTTCACGGATTTGGGGGAGCACGACCGTTTTCAAGGAAAGGACTCGAACGGTGAGCACAAAGAGAAGGGAAACAGGACCGACACCGGCAAGAATGCCGGTGGCACGCTGCCAAGGACCTTCGGAATTTGAAAGGAGTGTTGAACACATAGACCCGATTGGGTAATGCGTTTTCCCGGCGCGAAGTGCGACACGCATCCTTCGGCGTGCCTAAATCCCTACCCTCCCCTATGCCCTTTACCAGAGATTCCATTTCCGCAAGTCTTTCGCCAATGCTCCCGCCCGGTGCTATGAAATCCTGCGCCACTTGCGACGGGTTTGTCTCAGCGAAAATTCATTTGCCTGGTACACAAACCGGTACCGCCTTCGACTCGACTGCTCGAGCATGTCTGGCTGCACTCAGACAATCTCATGCTGGCGAACCAATCGTTGCGTTTACCGCAGAATTCATCGACGACGGCGGCAAAGTGATCCACACCGCCAAGATCACAACCGCTCAGCACGCAGCACCCAGCACTCAGCACGTGTCTTCTTCACAGGCCGCCGATGGCCATCGCCCGATCTCGGGTTTGAAATCCGCGGCACCATCGCCGCAGGCGAGTTCAAACGGGTTGCCGGGTGTCAATCGCATTATCGCCGTGGGCGCTGGAAAAGGCGGCGTGGGAAAATCGACCGTTGCTGTCAATCTCGCAGTTGGGCTGGCTCGGCGCGGGCATTCGGTCGGAATTCTCGATGCTGATATTTATGGACCATCGCTCCCCACACTGCTGGGCCTGGCGGGGATGGATCAAGCCATTCTCGGCGGCCAACTTCAGCCGTTCTTTGTTCACGGCGTCAAAGCAATTACCATCGGCAAAATGGTCGATTCTGAAAAGCCGCTGATTTGGCGCGGGCCTATGGCGCACGGCGCGTTTAACCAGCTCACTGATCAGACTGACTGGGGCGAGCTTGATTATCTCATCATCGATCTGCCGCCGGGCACTGGCGATATCTCATTGAGCATGGCGCAGAAACTCAAGCTTGGTGGCGCGGTGGTGGTTTGTACGCCGCAGAAAGTGGCGCAGGATGATGCAGTCCGCGCCCTCCGCATGTTCCAGCAACTAGGGATCGCGGTGCTGGGCGTTGTCGAAAACATGAGCTATTTTGTGGGCGATGATGGCAAGGAGTACGACCTCTTTGGCCGCGGCGGGGCGGAGAAAATGGCGCAGAAGTTCAATGTCCCATATCTGGGGAACATTCCGATCACGATGAAACTCCGCGAGAATTCGGATGAGGGAAACCCGGTTGCCAACTTTGCTGGAAAGACGCCACTGGCAATGTGTCTGGAGCAGATGGTCAGCAATGTAGAGACCCAGGTCGCGGCGGCGGAAATTCGCACGGGGCAGTCAAAGCCGACACTCACGATAACTTGAAGCAGGCAGTAGGCACTAGGAAAACCAAATCGCGGGCGTATGATGCCGCTCGCTGAGTTCAACGGCAATACACGCGCGATTCAACAAGAGAGTTACAACCATGGCAAAGAAGTCAAAGAAATCAAAGAAGGCAGCACCCTCCAAAGCAAAGACCAAAGCCAAGGGGCCAGTGAAGAAAGTCGCAAAGAAGGCTCCGGCGAAGAAAGCCAAGTCTGGGAACAAAGGCCCACGCTCGATCTCGACCGGAAGCGGCGCGAATGTCGCCGAGATCGGTTCAAAGTTTGTTGCGATGTTTAACGCTTCAACACCAGATGCAAAAATCTGGGATGCGCTCTTTGCCAAGAACTGGACGAGCATCGAAGGATTTGGATTCTCAATGGCATTTGAAGGGCGTAAGGCGATTGAAGCCAAATGCAAAGAATGGGCGGCAACACACGAAATCCACGGCGCATCGTGCGAAGGTCCGTTCCTGGGTTCCACCGGTTTTGCGGTTCAATTCAGGCTCGATGCTACCGATACAACCACAAACACTCGCTCCATCATGCAGGAAGTGGCGATCTACACCGTGAAAAACGGGAAGATCGTTCAGGAAGAGTTCATGTATGGCGGATGTTAAATTGAACTATTGGTGAGTTCTCAGGTTCTCAGCTCGGTGTTGCGGCCTTAATCCATTTGGCCATAGTCGCATGTAGATCGGCGGTGCCGCTTTCGGGCGCACCCTTTGCGAAATAACGGCGCTCGATTGATTCGATCTCGCTGGCGATTTCAACGCGGTGCGAGCCTACGAGCGCGGTATCTCGCGCTGAAGAAATTCGGCGAAGCAGGCCCACGGCTGAAACCGGCGTGAGATCTGCTGGGATAGTGAACGTCGGTGCCAGCACTGCGACTTCTTTCTTGCGATTGCGGATCACAAAGAAACCTGCGCCGGCAGACACTGCTATCACACCCAGTGTCATCCACCAGATGGCGTTGCCACTGCCGCCGCCAAATTGCAGCGAAATCGGTGACGTCGCGGCGATAATGTCCGCATCTGAATAGTGCTTGTTCTCGATCTTTGCCGACTTCTGCACAACTGCCGGGAACACAAAATCAACATTGCCCACGTTTGCTGCCGGCTTCAATGTCACGGTCCAGCTCCGCTCGGCCACCGGCACTACTGCTGCTCCAGATGTATCTAACTCAGCGACATTCAGCCCATGATCTTCAGTCGATGCAATTTCCAATCCCTTTGGCAATGATGCAACATCTATGAGAGTTTTGATCCCGCCGATGATCCCCTTGCCACGCGCCTGCACTTCTAACAGCACGGTTCCGCCATCGACCTTTCGATCATCCAGTGTCTGCGTGATTTCCAAGCCTGCAGTCGATTGCAGCGGCGAATCTCCCTTTGCATCGAGCAGCGTAACGCTGGAAACCACTGGCAAAATCACTGATCCGCGTCCATCTGAAAAATCCAGATCCAGCTTGAGTGGTGGAATCCGATCCACACTTGGGTCCTTTGGCTTCAAGATCAGATACGCCAGCGGATGCTGCTCCCACCCATCTCGCGACACTCCCATCGGCGCCACGCCGGGTTTGTGGAACGTCACGCTCACGACTTCAAAACGTTCTCCCAAGGTCTCGCGCAGTTTCTTTTCCAGGTCATCTTTGTAATCAACCGGTTGCCCAGTCTGTGGATGCCACTGCTGATTCATCAGGTACTTCGAGAACCCGCCCGACTCTCGCGATACTGCGCGAGTCGACCACACTGCGAGCTGCGCACCAAATGGATCGGTCGAACCAACCTGAGACGATCCATCCATCGAGAGATTTAGCTCGACTTCCTTTTGCAGGTCGGTGTAGTAGGTCAGTAGTTTTCGCGTGCTTGCCGCATCTGAATGGTCACCGGTGACACGTCCCGCGTGCGTCAAGAACCGCACCTTTAATTCTGGAGCCAGTGTGTTCACGGCTTTATCAACATCTTTTGCGAACAAGCCGATGTGCTTCTGACGCTGCGCAGCGGGCAACGCATCGCACGCGGCCAGCACTCGATCGATCTGGTCAAGGCTTGGCTGGTCTTGTCGCGTCAGGAAGCCCAGGTCACTTGCGCCCAGCGCAGAGCTGAACCACTGGAAGAAGGGACGACTGCTCGCCTGCGTTTTTCCCGCCGCGAGTTGAGTCGAATACAGCTCTGCTGCGGCGGCATACCCCGCGAACGCTGCCTCACGCTGCGCTGAGTATGAAGTCAGATCTGCCACCTGTCCATACATGAATTCGGCGGTATCAAAAGACAAATCGGCTTTCAAAACCGCAGCTCTCCACGAAGTTGCATCTGCAATCGCGGCACGATGCGCGAGTTCCTGGGCGAGTTTGTAACCTCGCAGTACTTCCGCCGCAACCTGCTGATCATTGCGTTTTGTTCCGTTTTCTTCCTGGGTCTTGGGCTTTCTCCACAATCCACCGAGCTGGCGGCGCATGGTGTCTGACAACTCGATCGATGCATCGATCGAGAGGGCATCAACTGGGCCAAAGATTTTTTCCATGTCTTCGCGCGAATACACCTCGGCATCTGAGTGACTTGCCGCAAACGCAGCCACCACTTGCTGTGGCGTGCCGCTGGTCAAGCCAAGCGACTTGAACTCGCTCAAGATTTCCCCAAGTTGATCGAGAAAACGGCGCTGTTTGGCGCGCGTCAGCGGAATCGTTCCTTCATAGCCGCCATAGTTTCCATACGAATATGGGTTGTAATAACGCGATGAACTCATGGCGTATGACGGGTAATAGGGTCGGCGCGCGTAAGGCGAATAGCCCTCATCTTCGCCGGGCATTGACCCCGGTTTCACGTAGTTTGGCCAGTTGGTAATGAGCGATTCGGCCAATTTTCCTGCTCGCTCTTTGTCAGATTTGGCCAATGGCCGAATGAGTTCCAAG
Organism: Planctomycetia bacterium; assembly: GCA_005776545.1. Next base: position 4,380 of record SXOY01000138.1, read on the forward strand.
ACGGCATCAAGTTCGCCCGCGCCGATTGTGACCTGTGCGGACATGACCTCAAGCTTGGCGGCAAGACCTGGAGATGCAGCGCGAAGCCACTTTCCATCCGGCAGCACTTGCCCGATCTGCTCAGGAGGAATGCACTGGAAACGCTCATCGTTGCGACGACGCCGCGAATCTTCGGCTTCTTCGAGAATCGTCATTGAGATCATGTCGAGCGCGGTGCGATAGCGCTGCGAGACAGCGGCATCACCAGACACAATGGCTTTCCCCATGCGATTGAGAATCAACAGACCTTTAAGCCGCTCATCCGGTGGTTTTGAACTCATCCGGTTCATTCGCGCTTTCTGGCTCGCCTTTTCGATTGCTTTCCAAGCCAGATCCTGGTCGCCAGCAAACAGCGACGAGAGCCACGCATCGGCCTCATCCTGAGGCATTTCGTCGATGAAATCGACACACCGCTCAAGGGCGGCAGTGCGATCCAGCGTTTTGCCATCTTTGTAAGAGAGTGCTTCGATACAGAGGTCCCAGGATTGCTTGACGGCATCGCGCTTTTCCGCCGCGTCTTTCTTGCGTTGTGACAGTCCCTTGAAGTACATCGCGTGCAGATTGATCAACGAAGCATCTTTGCGTTCGCGTGCCTGTTCAAGTGAATCAAGGAATGGTTTGGCTTCAACGGGCAGGTCGGCGGCCATGAGCAATCGGGCCGCGCGGGCACGACCTGCTGCTTCTTTGCCGCCGAGGCGTGTAGTTCCCTGCACAAGCATGAGTGAGACTGTGCCAGCATCAGCGCCGCGGCCAACGGTCGCGCGGAGAATCTGCCCGAGCGTTGTGACTTGTTTGTCGGTCAATTCTGCGGGGGAGACATCGGCGAGTGCGAGCACTTCTTCGGGAACCATGGCGGTGTCGCTCTGCAATGCCAAGAGCGTATGACCGAAAATCGCGGCGGCATCTTCAGCGGCATCTTTCTTGAGAAACTCAGCGACGGCGGCCCAATCACCGGCGACGACGCTGAGACGATAGCGATCGGCGAGCTTTCGTTCTGCCTTGGTTGGCTGGCGAGTTTCGCCATCGGTGCCACCTGCAAGTCCGGGCGGGAGCTTAATGCCGAGTTTGTCCGCCGCGGTTGCAAGCGGATCAGGCTCCGGAGGGTTCAGTTTGCCTGCGTCACCCTTAGGCGCGAGTTTCTTGGCCTCTTCTTCAGCTTCCTTGCGTTCTTTTTCCTTTTGCTCGGGCGTCTTCAGCGATTCTTCGCGCAATTGGATTGCGAGTTTGGCGCGAGCCTGCAAGACGGCTTCGGGTGTGCGATTGAAATCCAACTGTTGTATGTAGCGACCCATTGGGGTCTTGGGCTGCACGCCAGATTCCTCGCCGCCGGGACTGTCAGAATCGCTCTCATCCATGTCCATCGAGCTGAAGGAAGGACTGATTTTGCGAAGCTGTGCCTGAGCGGGGGCAACGATTGATATCGCCAGCCCGGCCACACAGAACATGGACAACAACGATCGCGTGTGCGAAAAACCTGTCATATTTGCTCACTCACAATACACAAAGGAATTAGGAACCCTTGCCTGAAGATGTGGCCGAAGAAGCTGCTTCTTTCTTGATGTTGTCACGGGCGTCGCTGGGCTTTTTGCCGTTAGACTTGCTCATGCGCTGTTCGCGTTTCTTCTGCGAACAGTTGGAACAGTTTGAACACTTCTTGGGAAGCGGCAGGCCTTTCAATTCAGAGAGGTCCATTTGTTCCAACCGAATCACCGCTTCGAGGTTGTCCATTGAAGTGCGCTTCAGCGATACCTGCGTCACGGTTTCGCCCAGATACCGGAACTGCTGCTGCGCTCTTGTACTTTCGCTTTTCCATTCCTCTGTGGTTGCGCCCTCAAGACGCATGACCCATGCGGAGTAGTACGCGGTCTGGCCGATCTGTTCGCGGATCTGATGCACGAATTCGGCATCGGGCGTCGCCTTAGCTTCTTCTTTTACAAGCAGGGCCTCCAGCTGTTCGCCCGCTTCGAAGAAGTCACCAGCTTCCAATCGCGTCTTTGCTTCTGCAAGGTCGAGCGCATCGCGCTCTTTCGCGGCGGTTTCTGGCAGCGCAACACGGGCCTTGGCGTACTCATCGAGTGCGCCCTGCCAATTCTCTTCGTTAAATGCTCGCTGAGCGGCGGCGATGTGGCTTGCCGCGGTATCGTTTTGACCGAGCTTTTGCCCGGGTCCAAGATGAAATGCGAGCGCGGCGATCGGGACTGCCGCCCATAGGGTCCAAAGTACTGCCTTTTTCAATTGACACCTCCTGCGACTATTGCCGGACGAGTTGAGAGACCATGTGAATCATGTGAATCATGCGAATGACGAGAGTCTGATCGTCGCACTTGTTTGATGCGACGGGGAATGGCAAATAAAGCGAGAGCAACGGGAATGGCGGCCAGCACCGCCGAACCTGCCGCCACGCATGTTAACGCGACGGTGCGGAGGGGAACACTTTGATCTTCTTTCAAACTCAGCATGGAGAGCGAACTCAAAACTGTACTCGGCAAGTGCTTGATGTTCCCGTCGTGATATTGACCCTTATACCTTGATGCAAGGCGTTTAAGCTGGGTGCCGTCCTGGCGCGATGACCGACCAGCGATTGATGTGCCCCGGTACGGGTTGCCAATTCCGATCACAAGCGTGTCGCTGATGGCGCTGGGCAACCGGGGCGAATCGGTGTCGGGCAACGTATCACCATCGGAAATAACCACCATTGTTGCAGAAGCGGGTTTCCAGCTTCCAGCTACTTTGGCGGCGGCTTTGACACCCGAATACATATTGGTCTGACCCTCTTTGAAGGCCTGGGCCAGCGGCAAATCTCTAATAATATTATTAACTACCGCCATATCGCCGGTGTCGATGACGACCGGGCGGGCATCGGAATAGAACCCGACGATGGTGACCTTGGTGCGCGTCATATCGAGGCGATCGAGTAGAGATTGCATGACATCTGCGGCACGTTCCTGGCGAGTTTGCTTGCCAGTAGGACCAGCATCGGCGAGATACATGCTTGGAGAGACATCGAGTACCAGAAGAAGGTGACGATCCGGCGGACGCTTCCTGTTCACTTCTGCTGGGCGACCATCGATGGTGAGCAGCGTGAGAAGGCCGAACGTCGTAAGACCCAAGGCGAGAGAACGCGCGAGGGGAATGCCGCGGATCCACACGCGAGGCGGGTGCGTACCGAATGCGAGGTGCCGCACGCGCTGGATTTTTCTGGAATGAAGAAACTCTGCGAGGAACGCGAGGGCAGCAACGGCAATAGCAATTCCTAGGATTCCCGCGGCAGGAATAGCGATGACGGCGAGCGTGTTCAGCGTGTTTACCACGGTGTATACCTCACGCCAAAGAGAGACACAAGACCCAGGCCGACCAGCGAAAGGCCCGCGATTGCGAAGAAGCCGAAGTGGTCGACCGCTTCGCGTTCTTTTTGTTTCGTTTTCGCTTTGCTCATGCGATCGATGTGATCGAAGACGCCTTGCAAGGATGCGAGGTTGGTAGCACTGAAGACCTTGCCGCCGGTCGGCGACACGACTTCGTTGAGTTGAGCTGGAGGTGCGCTGTCACCAACGTGAACAGCGTGAACAACTACGTGATTTGCAGCAAGCAGGTTGCCAACGCTCGCCGCCGCACCGCCATCCAGGTCGGAACTGAAGCCGTCGGTGAGAAGAATGATCAGGCGATCGCCCTCTTCCTGCTGGCTGAGAACCTGGTTGCAGTATTTCAGTGCATTACCAACGCGTGTGGAGTTGAGAGCGGATGGAAGCGTCGCGGGGTCCAGGAACGGAGTGGCGTTTTTGATCGCACTGGTGTCTTTAGTGAGTGGGACCCAGCGAACAACATCGCCGCCGAAAATGGTGAGACCAAAAGCATCGCCCTTGCGTTTGTCTACGAATTCGTTAATGGACTTCATAGCGGCTTCGTAGCGCGTGCCGCCGCCAGAGCCAAGTGCGCTGGACATGCTACCGGAAACATCGAGACACATTTCGATGTTGGTGATAAGGCGTTCTTGTGCTGGAGGTCCGAGTTTCTTGGGTCCTGCGAGGAGCAAGATCGCGGATGCCAGGAGCAATGCGGGAAGAACCGATGCGATCTTGAGAATCGAGGGGAGAACCGACATCGCACGCGAGCGTGAAGTCAATCCCTGGTCCAGCGGCAACGCGACCCTGAATCCGCGACGTGTCCATTCCCACGCAAACAGCGCGAGCGGGAGCAGAAGGAGAATCAATACCCACGGATGAGAGAACGAGAAGTTCATGTGGGCACCCCCACTTTTGAACCCACTGCTGTCTCGACGATTGCAGCGCGAGTGGTGTAGGGCTTAAGAAGTTGGGCCAGGTCGGGCGCCGAGTTTGTTGCGGACGGACGAGCATGCAGCCAACGCTCAATCGCAGCGAGCAATTCCCCGGCTTCAGCATTTGCTCGCATGGATCCCAATGCGGCCGAGGCTGAAAGTCCTTGCAGATCGAGCCGCTCGCGCCAGAACGCGATAAGCAGGCGTTCAAGCATCGCTTTATCTTCGATCGTGGCGTTGCCCGAAATGGCAGATTCAACCAGTGGACGCAACTGATCGGCAACTGTCAACGTTGCAACTGGAACGAGCACTATTTCAACTGGTTTCTTACGCCTGATTCGTTTCACAATCGCAACACCGACTGGAACGATCCAGAGCACGCCGATCCCCATGAGTGCGAGCCGATAGCCCCCGAGTGAAGGCAAACCAAAGCGGGTTGCGCTCGCGAG
>SXOY01000139.1 GCA_005776545.1 Planctomycetia bacterium
AAACCACCGAAACATGGGTGCCCAGATCAACATCACCGCCCCGCCCCCATGCCCAGCAGATTTCAACGGGGATGGCGTAGTGGACTTCTTTGATTATCTCGATTTTGTTGACGCATTCAGCGCCAACGACCCCGCGGCAGACTTTAACCAAGACAGTGTTATCGACTTCTTCGACTACCTCGATTTTGTCGATGCCTTCAGCTTGGGATGCTGATCCAAAGTAGTTGGGAAAATCTGCTTTTACCCTTTGGAATCGGGTTCATTGCGGGTATGCTCCCATTCTCCAGGAGTCCTGCAATGTCCGTTTTTACACGTATTTCTCAATTCGCTTTGTTCCTTGCGCTTTCCGAACCGGCGTACGGGATTCTTCTACCTGTGAACCCATTTGTCCCGGTCGGTAACCCAAAGTCCGGTATTCAGCAACTCCAAATAGCTGCTGCCGTGTATGAGTCAATCAAAGACAAAAATGAGCTCACCATTCCCGGATTTGTCCGTGGTTCTGGTGCCACAATCGACCTCACTCTGCAACGCATGAACCCTTTTGCACCGGATGCCAAGGTCGTCGCCGCCACATTCAATGGCGAGCACGAAATCGGGCTTCCAGATATTCAGTTTTTCAGTGGCGCGGTTATCGGCGATCCATCTTCTCGCGTGTTTCTCGCTCTCAGCCCTCATGGAACCAGCGGCAGTATCACCGCCTTTGGCGAAACTTCAATCATTTCGTCCGGACCCGGCGGCCGCATGCAGACCGTAATCTATGAGACCTCAAGCTCCGCCGCTCATTCAATAAACCTCGATAGCCCGCTTTGCAGGGGCGGCCTCACTCCTCCGGGCCAGGTGCCTCAAGAACCAGTTGGCGAAATCTCGTTACCTCAGAGTAGCGTGTGTCGCAATTATCGACTTGCTCTTGACTGCGATAGCGAATTCACCGCCAATCTCTTCGGAGGCAATCAAACCAATGCCACTGCGTATGCTGCCACGATGGTCGCGGGCATGACCGCTATCTACCAGCGCGATGTCAACGTCAGTTTCCAAATCGGCTATCTGCGACTCTGGATCGATCCTGACCCCTACACAATGGCAGGCGCGGGCGACCAACTTGGCGAATTCAGAGACTATTGGGTCAACAACATGGGTGCGGTAAGCCGGACAATGGCACACCTCCTCAGTGGTCGCGGACTTGGCGGCGGCGTGGCATGGGTCAGCCAAGTCTGCGCTGCATATTCCTACGCCACCAGCGCCAATTTAGGTGGTTATTTCCCTTATCCACTTGTCAACAACAGTCATCAGAACTGGGACATCATGGTCTTCGCCCACGAGACTGGGCACAACATGGGAAGCGGTCATACCCATGACATCAACTCCTATAACCCGATCATTGACGGCTGCGGCAATGGCGACTGCACTAATGCGTTCCAAGGAACCATCATGTCGTATTGCCACGGTTGCGCTGGAGGCATGTCGAACATTCGAACCGAGCTGGGGCCGCGAGTTTCGGCAGCAATTCGGTCGTACCTAGATTCGCAACCGCTTTGCGGCACCAGCCCAATTATCATCTTCAACTCGCAGCCCCGCAATAGAACTGTCTGCCGCAATGGAAGCGTGACGTTCAATGTCGTAGTTAGCGGCACGCCACCACTGACCTATCAATGGAAACTCAATGGAGTGAATATTCCGGGGGCAACGAGTTCTTCATTTACAGAATCCCAGGCGAACAGCCTCACGGCAGGCAGCTATGTTTGCGCGGTGTCCTCAACTTGCCGGACAGTGGATAGCAATCCCGGTATCCTCACGGTCTGCGGTGCCAACTTCAACTGCGATCTGCTCGTTGACTTCTTTGACTACCTCGATTTTGTTGATGCGTTTAGTTCGCTCGACCCAACCGCAGATTTCAATGACGATTCAACCATCGACTTCTTTGATTATCTGGACTTTGTTGATGCCTACAGCGTTGGCTGTTAGTCCCAAAAGCCCGTTTTTGGATTGAATTCCGGTTGGTTGTGCCAAAAAACTACGGGAAAGCGTGAGTCTGCGCCTTGTCCTGCGTTCCACAGGTATCCAGACGCCATGTCTGGGCACCTTTTCGGAGATCAACCATGCAGATTCAGGGGACATATTCAGCGAACGAAAAGCACTGGGCAGATCGGTCACCGGCATCAGCGGCGATGCAGTTGCCACGTTCTTGCCACTCAAAAACGAGCTTCACAGCCCGCATTGTGCGGCATGTTTTTGACCTGCTCGACTCCGGCTTCATGGCTGAACGGTCGCAGCGGTCCGCTCGAAATAGCCGCCTGGCATTGCAACCCCTTCGTTGAACCGACGATTACAAGAAAAGGAACCGGGACAGAGCACGTACTCTGCCACGGTCCCAAAAAGGGTCATCTGAAAATCTGACGGCTCAGCGCACAGCGTCTTGTCGCAGCAGCCTCCCAAGTTCAACCTGATTTGAAACAGTGAGCGATGCGTTTGCACTCTGGAACAAGTTGTTCAGGAGCGGCAGGCCTCCCAACACCGGAACTGCATGCCTAGTAATCTGCGGAGGTTGTCCCAGTGCCGAGTCAATTACGGCAGCGATCTGTTGACATTGAACCGCATCCGCCTCTTTGCCTTGAATAAGCAATCTGTTTGAACCTGCGTCGGGAATAACCTGAACGGCAAGCGGCATTTCAGTGCGAGTCGACAGAGTCTGAAGCAACTCGCTTACAAGCACCGCATTGCTGTGCTGCAGGCTGAAATTCAAGACGACGGGCTTGGAAGACACGGGAGTCTCTTCTGCCGGCGCAGCCGGTTCCGGTGGTTCAGCTGGCTCAGCTGGTTCTGCTGGTTCTGCTGGTTCCGCTGGTGTTGCGGACGCAGCGGGTGCGATCGGCGAAATCGGTGCGGTTGGTTGAACCTGGTACCACCTTGAAAGCGCGTCCGAGAAATTTTGAGCATTCCCAGGCAAAATCGCCGCCCCTGTGTGCAGTTCTTCTCCGCCAAACTGACCCAACATCCACTTCACACCAGCGTGAATTCGACCGGGGGCCTTGACCAGGAGCCGATTTCCTACCACCGACATTTCAGCACGATCGCCGCCGTTTTCCTTCCAGTTCGAAGGTTCAATGAACTGCGTAATCGCCTGCACCAGTTCGCCTGGATTGGCTCCAATTTCTGCCGCATTGGAAATGTCATATATCACTAACTTTGCTTCACGCTTATCAAGCCACGCAGCACTTACGATCTCCTGTCCGTCGGCTCGCTCACGAATTGCAATTGGTCCTGGACCGCAATCTGGATCACAGGCGAGTACTTCGTTAAGCCGTTCTACTACTGCATGCAGATCACCGATTGGCATGGTGATGTTTACCGGGGTATTGCGTTCAACACCTGCCGCGGACAATGCCGCCCAATTGATCACAATTGAACGGGAAGCGTCTTTAGAGACCGCGGTGAGGACTTCTTCCATCGGGACATCTTTGAATTCCACTTTTGGTCCAGCATCTTTGAGTGTTGGTTGCAGCGCCAACGTGTATTCGCCCTGCGCGAGGTAATAGCGTGCCGCTGCCTGACCAGCGAGCTCTTTCGCCGCAAGTGCATTTGACACTGCCTCTTCATGCGCACGTTGAATTGCTGCCAGTTCTTCTGGCGGACAAGCCGCAACGGTTGCCCTCTTGAACGATCCAAACCCCAATGCCACAAGCCCACACGCCG
>SXOY01000140.1 GCA_005776545.1 Planctomycetia bacterium
CGGCGGACGACATAGGGAAATCCTTTAAGAAGGGGCAGAGAACCGAGTAGATCTCAAATCTCAGATTTCAGATTTCAAGGTCAAAGGCAGAGAACCAAATTCAGATCAGGCGTTGTCGAGGAGTTCGACGCTTTCGAACTTTTTGCCTTCGAGCATTTCGAGGGATGCGCCGCCGCCGGTTGAGACGTGTTTGAAGCGGTCGGCCATGTTGAGGAGTTCAACGGCGGATGCGGTGTCGCCGCCACCGACGACGCTCACGCAACCGATGCGCTGGGTTGCTTCGGCTACAGCCTTGGCAACTGCGTGCGTTCCTGCACGGAACTGCTGCCACTCGAAGACGCCCATCGGGCCGTTCCAGATCACAGTCTTGGCTTTGGACAAGATCGTGGCGTACTGCATCTGGGTCTTAAGACCGATGTCCAGACCCATGTAGCCTGCGGGAATGTTGTCTTCGAAGGTACGGATTTCGGTGGTGTGCTCAGAGAACTGGGTAGAGCAGATGTGATCGACTGGCAGGTAGAGCTGGGTCTTGAGCTTGCTGGCAAGCTCGAGAGTCTTCTTGGCTTCAGTCACGCGATCTTCTTCAACCTTGCTCGCGCCGGTCTGACGACCAAGTGCACGGAGGAAGGTGTAGGCCATTGCGCCGCCGACGATGACAGCATCGGCCTTTGGGAGCAAGTTTTCGATCGCGGCCATTTTGTCAGAGACTTTGCTGCCGCCGAGAATGACGATGAAGGGTTCGGCAGGATTGTCGAGCGTGGCGGAGAGGAACTTGATTTCTTTTTCGACCAGGAAGCCGACGACCTTGGGCTTTGCGCCGAGGCTCTTGGGAACTGCGACCATGCTGGCTTCAGGGCGGTGACAGGTGCCAAAGGCATCGTTGCAGTAGACATCTGCACCATGGGAGAGTTTTGCGGCGAACGCAGCATCACCCTTTTTCTCTGCCTTGTGGAAGCGGACGTTTTCGAGCAGGACGACATCGCCAGACTTCATCGCGTTGACAGCGGCCACGGCTTTGTCATCGATACAGTCATTAGACGGAAATGCAACGGGCTTTGAAAGCAGATCACCGAGTCGCTTGGCGACTGGCGCGAGCGAGAATTCTTTTTCGAAGCCGGTGCCTTCGGGGCGGCCCAGGTGGCTGGTGAGGATGGCTTTGCCGCCACGGTCGATCACGCTCTTGATGGTGGGAAGAGCAGCTTTGATGCGACGATCATCGGAAATCTTGGAGCCATCAAGCGGGACGTTGAAGTCCACGCGAATGAAGACCTTCTTGCCAGCGACATCAACAGAGGCGATGTTTTTCTTAGGCATGGTGTGTTCCCCGGAAAGTCAAATTTGAGTGAGGCCCTGGCTCAGGCGGTGAGGATGGAATCGATTTTTGAGCGAAGTTTGGAAGCGCCTTCGAGCATGAGCTTTTCACGCATGCGACGGAGCTGAGTTGCAACGGAAGCGTCGATGAGCTGGTCGCCGATCTGGACCTTTACGCCGCCAATCATGGAGGGATCGGTGTATGGGTGAAGGACAACTTCCTTCTTCATTGCAGAGTTCAATCGCTCATTGATGAGTTGCAATTCTGCAGGACTTGCGACCTGTGCGGTGTAAACATCGGCTTCGACGCGACCGAAGGATTCCTGCACGAGTTGATCAAAGGCGGCGGCGATTGAACCGAGGTAGCCGAGGCGATTTTTGCGATTGAGGACCATCAGGAATCGCAGAGTCAGATCAGAGACTTTGCCTTCAAAGATCTTCTTGAGGCTGACAGCGCGGCGCTTTGCGGGGAAAACACGACTGGAAAGAAACTCGTTGAACATTTTGTCCGTGCGAGCGATTTCAAGAATGGCCTCGATCTCGCTGCTGGTTTGTTCAACTGCTTCTTTGCCGCCGCTTTTTTCGGCGAGCGAGAGTAGCGCTTTGGCGTAGATCATGGAGCCTGCATCGGCCTGGCTATCTGTGCTTGACATGAGGAGTACTCCGGTGAAGTGTCGGTTGGATCAGTTACGAAGAGCCTGCATCTCGCCAAGAGATTCTTCGACGAGGCGGCTTTGGTCACCTGAGTTGATTTCGCGTTTGAGGATTTTTGCAGCAACATTGGAAGCGAGCATTGCAGTCTCATTGTAAATCTCGGCAACAGCCGCCTTACGGGCCGCGTCGATATCTTTCATGGCACGATCGCGAAGTGCGGAAAGTTCAACATCAGCCTTCGCACGCAGATCTGCGGCGAGTGCGGACTGCGCCGCTTTGGTTGTGTCGATCATCTTCTGTGCCTCAGCCCGTGCATCGGCGAGCGACTTGCTGTACTGTTCAAGTGCGGCTTTAGCCTGACTACGGGCCATCTCCGCGCTCTCAATCTCTTCGCGAATCTTGTTTTCGCGGTCAGAAAGTCCCTTAGAGATCTTGGGCCAGACTACCACTTGCAGAAAGACCGCGACGATGGCAAACACCACCAAAGCAGTTACGCCGGTGGCGATTCCCTGGGCCTGGCTTGGAATTGCACCCACCTCTTCGGAGGCTAGTGCTGTTGATGACGCTGCGAACGAAACAGAGAGGGCGAGTGACGTGTTGAGTTTTTTCATTTCAATCTCCGGTCTGGGTAGGGTTCAAATGCAGTGCCGCGGCGTTTCCGCCGGGGCCTGCGAAAGACTTAAATATCAGGCAGCAAGGAAGCCTGCAACGACTGCGAAGAGCGTTGCACCTTCGATGAACACCGCGAGAATGATGGCGGCGGTCTGAACCTTGCCGGCCACTTCGGGCTGACGAGCGATTGACTCAGTTGCACCCTTGCCGATCAAGCCGATGCCGACACCAGCGCCAAGAACGGCGAGACCGCCACCGATAACGGCCAAGCCCTTACCAGTTGATGCACCGGTTGCAACGCCATCGGCGGCCTGGGCAACAGCGGGGAGAGCGAGCATAGCGGCGGATGCCACGAACGTGATGAGACTCTTCATAGATACCTCTTTCCAGAGAAACACAAACTCGCACTAGTAGTGACACCCTTCAAGCCCGAAGGCAGGAAAAGCTCGGACCGTCTGCAACGCATCAGTGTGCGTGCTCGTGACCGCTGGCATGCCCATGCTCGTGCTCATGGCCATGCTCTTCATGATGGTCCATCAACGCGATGAACACAGTTGTAAGAAATGTGAAAACAAAAGCCTGCATGAACGCTACAAAGAGCTCAAGCAGCATGATTCCAAACCCACCGATGATTGCAATAAGCGTCACCGGACCCTGCACTATCAGGCTTGATTTTACTACGGAGCCTGCGAACCCAATGAGCGTCGCGAGCAGAATGTGCCCGGCGGTCATGTTGGCAAACAAACGCATCGCCAGTGCGAATGGCTTGATGACAAGTTGACTTGCAAGTTCGAGCACAAACAAAAGTACGGATGCCGGGAAGGGTGCACCCGCAGTGAGATGCTTCAGATAGCCGCCGATCCCAAGCCTGCGAACTGCCACCACGTTGAAGAACACTGCGGCAATCAACGCCAGAACTCCGGTCACCCAGATATTCTGCGTTGCGGTGCCACCGATTGGCGTGGCATGGCTGGCCTTGAGGCTGGGTGAAACCAGATGAATAACGTCCAAAATGGGCACCAGGCCCAGAAGGTTGTTCACAAGAATAAAGAAGAAAATCGTCCACAGAAACGGCATCAACTTGGCGGTGCGGCTTCCCAAAAGCGGCTTGGCAACTTCATCTCGCATGTACACGCAGATCACTTCGATCATGTGTGCAAACTTATTGCTCGTTACGTAGCGACCTGTTCCTTCAGATGCGGGCCCTGTGCTGATCTTCTTGGCGGCCCAGGCACCAACAAGTATCAAAATCACAGCACTCAGCACCAAATTGCCCTGATTGCCAGACCAGAGCCACGTTCCATCTTCGCTCTTCAAATACACGTGGTTGTACACGTGTTCAGCGGGATTTGCAAACGCAAGTACACCTGCTAGATTCGCCATTACGCTCTACTCCCATCCGAAACACCCACGGCTTTTGCCGGAGGATTACCGATTTGATTTGATTGCAACTCAAGACGCAAAGCCCGGACCCGATCAATTTTCGCCAGAAGCCATACTGCCGCGGCGGCTTCAATCATGAGCAATACGAATGTGCCCGACATGACTCCATACGCAACGGGCCGCTTCGCCAGCCCCTGCACGTGCGTAAGTACCAAAATCAACAATACAGAAATCATGGTCCTGGCCGCAGTACTTCCCAGCACCACCAGTCCAAATCGCTCCGGCGTAACTAGTGGCGGCCCAACCAAGGCTACCAATGCAACCAAGCTACACAATCCAAGTGCGATCCCAATCGAAACCAGTGTGCCCGTTGCACCTTCTTGCTGCGATGCAATTGCTAGCCCCAAAATTACAGACAGGACAACGCCGCCGATCATGATCGCTGCGTATAGACCCTGTGGAATTTTGAGATCAGGTTCTGCCAATGACGAGGCTCCAACACTCCAGATAGGAATCCGTACGGGTTTGTCCTGTAAAGGGCGGAATGATACTCCACTAGCCAGTCACAGGCGAGGACCGACAGGATCAACTCGCTAGATTCACCGAGCCAGGTTACCTACGCGGCAGGTCATCTCGCCCTAATCGTTGTATCAGTCGCATTGTGCCTGCAATAAACCCCAACGTGATTCCAACTACCGTTCCATAAGGGGTCCATCCCAGCCAACGATCTAAACCCCAACCGATAAGCCCTGCCGCACCAATTGTGCATAAAAAATCGATCCCAATTGCGAGCGGCTTCGCAATATCACCCAGTGCCGAGCCGATTGGCACTGAACGAGGCTTTTCTGCTCGCCGCGGTATGTCTCGCAAGACTTCAGGAATTTCTGGCGGAGGCAAAAACTGTCCGCCTTTTGGGCTTACGTCCTCTACGTTGTCGTCGCCACTCGATTCTCGGTAATCTGTCATTGCGATTACGCAACCTTTGCAAAGCTAGCAATGTATATGTCCGTGCAATTTGTTAGCATTGTGTCAGCGCAACCATTCCTAATGCTAATTACTGAAGTAACTTGATCGCAGTTGTTCGAGCCATAGCAAGTGCTTCTTTCACCTTGGAAACATCGGTGCCACCACCTTGAGCCGAGTCAGGCTTGCCGCCACCTTTTCCGCCCACCACCGCCGCGACTTCCTTCAGCCAATCACCTGCCTTCAGACCTCGAGAGATCATGTCTGGTGGAACAGCACAGACGATTGTGACTTTGCCAGCGGCAGCATCGGTGCTCAAAAGTAAGACCGCTGATTTTGGACAAATGTCGCGAATGGTCTTGAGGGCAGCATTGAGCGCGTTGCGATCTTCACCAACTTCGAGGGCAGAAGCGATGATCTGCTCCATGCTGGTTTTGGCGGATTCCGCGATTGCGCGAGCTGTTTTGACTGCCTCTGCTGAGGCAATATCGGAAGCCCGCTTTTGCGCGGCCTTTACTCGCTCTTGAAGGCCAGCCAATTCTGCTCGCAACAGAGCGCGACGACTCGCGGGCATTGTGATTTGATCCAACCCAGTGATGAGTTCGGGGAGTTGCTCAGCGAGTTTGGCATCGTCATACCCACCAGCTGTGTGCAGGTGTGCCTCCATGAGATCAGCGGCTTTGATAGCGGCGTTGGCCAAGGTACCTGTGACTGCAACTACGCGGCGAATGCCTTTAGCTACCGCTTCTTCGCCGAGAATGGCAAAGCTGGCGATTTCTTTGGTGGTTGTCACGTGAGTTCCGCCGCAGAACTCGATGGAAAGTTCTGCCCACATATCGCTGTCAGGAGATTCGAGGAGTTCAGAGATGGGCTGACCGATAGAAACGACTCGAACAGGGTCGGGGTAATGCTCACCGAAAACAGCCCGGAGGCCCTTGATGGATTTCGCGGGGGTCAACGGCGCGATCTGTGTGTAGACCGTGAGATCTTGTGCGATCTGATGGCGGACTTCATCTTCGACTTTGGCGAGATCGGCTGGCGCGACTGGTTGGTTATGGACGAAATCGAAGCGAAGGCGATCGGTGGCAACGAGTGAACCCTTCTGGTCAACATGATCGCCGAGAACTTTGCGAAGTCCGAAATTCATGATGTGTGTCGCAGTGTGATTCGCCTGGATCGGTGCTCGACGATTGTGATCGATCTTGCACTGAACTTTTTCGCCGACTTTGATTTCACCGTGGCCCACACGCCCAATGTGCATTACATATCCAGCAAACGCTTTTACCCCTTCGACTTTGAATTCACCGGGGTGCGCGAGTTCATTCACCGACATGATCTTGCCGTGGTCTGCCTCCTGGCCGCCCATTTCGGCGTACATATTTGTGCGGTCGAGAATGATTCCGACGGGATGGCCGATTGCACCCGACGAGCGGATGTAGTTATCGAAATTGTCGCCGTTCCAGATGGCGAGGACGCGGGCACTGAGATCGCGATTGAGGAACTTTTCATCGTCGTGCGTAGTCGCGATGTGCATTTTCTTGAGTTTGTCGATGGCTTCGCCGTTGAGCGTGAGCTCTTTTGTCTCGGAGACTTTGCCGCCGGTGCGGGAGAGGTCTTCGGCTTTCTTGCGTTCGGCTTCGTAGGCATCCATGTCTACCTTGAGGCCACGCTCTTCCGCCATGAGGGCAGTGAGATCGATGGGGAAACCAAACGTGTCGTAGAGCTTGAAGGCATCAGTGCCGGAAATGGTTTGCTGCTTCGCAGTGCCGGCGACTTCAGCGAACAGCTTGATGCCGCGGTCGAGCGTGCGACCGAATGATTCTTCTTCATCCTTCAAAATATCGATGACTTTCTGCGGGTTTTTCTTCAGTTCCGGGAAGGCATCACCCATGGTGTTGACGACCACTGGAACGAGCTGGCTGAAGAAGCCGGTCTTGGCGTTGAGCATCTGACGGCCATATCGCACACCGCGGCGGAGAATGCGGCGGAGGACGTAGCCGCGGCCGACGTTGCTGGGGAGTGCGCCATCGGTGACGGCAATTGTGAGTGTGCGTATGTGGTCGGCAATGACGCGATAAGCCATGTCGACTTGATCTTTGTCGGCAGCACCCAGACGCCCTGAATAGGAACGTGCGCCGGTGAGATGTTCGATCTCCATGAAGATCGGCGCAAAGATGTCGGTGTCGTAATTACTGCGAACGTTTTGCAGCACGGAGGTGAGACGCTCGAAGCCCATGCCAGTATCAACATGTTTGGCTGGAAGCGGGCGCAATGATGCATCGGCTTCGCGATTGAACTGGATGAAGACGTGGTTCCAGATTTCAAGGACATCTGGATCGCTCTTGTTTACGAGCGAAGA
>SXOY01000141.1 GCA_005776545.1 Planctomycetia bacterium
ACACCAACACCTATCACTGGTGACATTGCAGTAGTAGATCCAAAGTCTTTCTCAGATGAGATGATGGTCGAAGTTGATGTGGGGAGCAAGCCCGCAGACAAGCAATATGTGATCATTCCACCCAACAGTTTTGCATTATGCGAGACGGTTGAGTATCTGGAAGTACCGCGAGATGTGCTGGTAATCTGTGTCGGGAAAAGCACCTACGCGCGTTGTGGGTTGATAGTAAACGTGACGCCGCTGGAACCAGAGTGGCGAGGAAAAGTGACTCTGGAGATTTCGAATACCACACCGCTACCGGCTCGTGTGTATGCGAACGAGGGCGTAGCACAGTTGGTGTTTTTGCAGGCGGATCAGGTGTGCGAAAAGAGCTACGCGGACAAGTCGGGGAAGTATCAGGATCAATCAGGTTTGACGTTGCCGAAAGTGGATTAAGAGGTTCCGCCTTTCTCGTGGGGCGGTATGTTGCGGTTTTCTTTTGTCGATCGGGTAATGGAAGAGGCGTTGCATGAAGGTTACGCGGAAGTTCACAACATCGGGCCAGGATCCATTCGCAAGTGTTGCCTGGGTGAAGCGATCGAGCAAGATATCGAATCCAGATGGCAGCATTGTATTTGAAATGAAAGATGCTGAAGTACCCGAGACGTGGTCGCAACTGGCGACTGACATCATGGTCAGCAAGTACTTCCGTAAGGCCGGCGTGCCGCAGTATGACGAAGCCGGAAAGACCAAAACAGCGAGCGATGGCAAACCCGTGACCGGTCCGGAAAAATCCGCGCGTCAGGTGATTCACCGCCTGGCTGGCTGCTGGCGATTCTGGGGCGAGAGCAAGGGATATTTCGACACAGCGGAAGATGCGCAGGCGTTCTACGACGAAATCGCCTACATGATGACGCACCAGATGGCTGCGCCCAACAGCCCTCAGTGGTTCAACACCGGGTTGCAGTTTGCGTACGGAATTGGCGGCCCAGCACAGGGCCATTCCATTGTGGATCCCAAGACCGGCGAGGTTGAGTTCGCGCCCGATGCATATACCCATCCCCAGCCTCACGCCTGCTTCATTCAAAGCGTGAGCGATGATCTTGTTAACGAAGGCGGCATCATGGATCTGTGGATCCGCGAGGCCCGTCTGTTTAAGTACGGCTCAGGAACTGGGACCAATTTTTCGGGTCTCCGTGGTGATGGCGAAAAACTCTCCGGTGGTGGTCGCTCGAGCGGTTTGATGTCATGGCTGCGGATCGGTGATCGGGCTGCAGCCGCGATCAAGTCGGGAGGAACCACTCGTCGTGCGGCGAAAATGGTCTGCCTGGATATGGACCACCCGGACATTGAAGATTTCGTGAACTGGAAAGTGCGTGAAGAAATCAAAGTCGCAGCTCTCGCAGAGGGTATCAAGTCGGTTTCAAAGGCCGATCAGGAGATGGCGAAGAAGCTTGGTTTGAAACTGGATTATGACTTCAATGGTGAAGCATACATGACGGTGAGTGGACAGAACTCAAACAACTCTGTTCGCATTCCCGATTCGTTCTTTGAAGCGCTGGACAGCAATGGTGAATGGCAGACGTTCTGGCGGACCAGCGGCAAAGTTGCCAAAACCTATGAGTCGCAGAAATTGTGGGACTCGATCTGTTACGCCGCGTGGAGATGTGCTGATCCAGGCGTGCAGTATGACACGACCATCAACGCATGGCACACGTGCCCCAGCGCTGGTCGAATCAATGCCAGCAATCCGTGCAGCGAGTACATGTTCCTGGATAACACAGCATGCAATCTCGCATCGCTGAATATCCTGAAGTTCTATGACTCCAAGACTCGCGCGTTTGATATCGAGAGATATGAACATGCGGTTGATATCTGGACAATTGTGCTGGAAATCAGCGTGCTTATGGCGGCGTTCCCAAGCCGCGCAATTGCGGTGCTTTCGTATCGTTATCGCACACTGGGACTTGGCTATGCCAATCTCGGCGCCATGCTTATGCAGGCGGGTATCGCGTATGACTCCGATGAGGCGAGATCGATCTGTGCGTGCTTGACTGCGATTTTGACGGGGCGCAGCTATCGCCAGTCGTCATTGATGGCGAAAGAACTGGGAGCATTTGCCGGATATGAAGCGGACAAGGAAAATATGTTGCGAGTGGTTCGCAATCACAAGCGGGCCGCACACGGAGTTGCTCGGGAAGCAGCGGAGTGGGAGAGCCTCAAAATCAGGCCAGTCCCGATTGATCACGCACTGATTCGATCAGGAAAAGTGAAACTCAAGAACAGCCTCAACTTGCTGAATCATGCGACTAAGGCATGGGATGATGCATTGGCGTTTGGACAGCAATTTGGCTATCGAAATGCTCAGGTAACAGTGATTGCGCCAACGGGCACGATTGGTCTTTTGATGGATTGTGACACAACTGGTGTCGAGCCCGATTTCGCGCTTGTAAAATTCAAGACGCTCGCTGGCGGTGGGTATTTCAAGAGTGCCAATGAATCAGTTCGCCCTGCGCTTGAAGCACTTGGGTATGCGGATGCACAGGTCTCTGAAATGATGACATACCTGCTCGGTGCACTCACGCTCGATGTGCCGCTGCCAAGTGGCGTTAAGGACTCAAAGCCGGGCCAGTCATTCATGCAGTGGCTCCTCAATAAGGGCTTTGAGCCAAACGATCTTGACCTGGTAACGGCCTCACTGCCAGGCACCTTTGAACTTATGTTTGCCTTCTCTCTGTGGACGTTCTCTCCAGACTGTTTGAAGCGAATCGGTGTTGACGCAGAGAAAGCAAAGGCTGATCCGAAATTTAATCTTCTTCGCAAGCTCGGACTTACCAACAAGCAGATCGATGAACTCAACCTCAAGATCTGTGGCATGGCGACCATGGAGGGTGCTCCTCACCTGAAGCCTGAGCACGTGTCGGTCTTTGATTGTGCAAACAAGTGTGGTAAGCAAGGGGTGAGATTCATTGCCGCGGAGGGCCACATTCGCATGATGGCCGCGAGCCAGCCGTTTATCACTGGCGCTATTTCCAAGACCATTAACTTGCCTAATGAAGCGGCAATTTCCGAAATTTCAGCTTGTTATCGCTTGTCCTGGGAACTGGGTCTGAAAGCAAATGCCCTTTATCGCGATGGATCCAAGCTCAGTCAGCCGCTCTCATCAACAACCGATGAGGCAAAGGGTGAGGTGCTTGAAGACGAGGAGACGACACCTGAGGCGCTGGATGAAAAGCGCCAGGCCAATACTGAAGTCGCACGCTCTGTTGCCGAACTCGCAACCGCCGCAGCCGCTGGCAACGCCCAACACGTCATCGAAAAGCAAGTGGAGATTGTCCACCGGCCAATGCGGAGACGGTTGCCGGACACACGCCGGTCGCTCACGCACAAGTTTAACGTTGCGGGCCATGAGGGCTACCTCACAGTGGGCCTTTATGAAGACGGCAAGCCCGGCGAGTTGTTCATTACGATGAGCAAAGAAGGGTCAACGATCGGTGGGATCATGGATTCCCTAGGCACAGCTGTTTCAGTTGCGCTGCAATATGGAGTGCCGATTGAGAGTCTTGTCACTAAGTTCACGCATCAGCGATTTGAACCAGCAGGCATGACTACTAATCGTGATATTCCATTTGCCAAATCACTGGTGGACTATATCTTCCGGTGGATGGGTATGGAGTTGATCCCCGGATATCGCGAGCAATACGCCCCCAAGCGTGAAGGGCTTGAAGGAATGGCAAGTGGGCATCCTTCAGCCGATACCCCGCGTGTAACCAGTTCAATGGATCGCATTTCCAGCATGGTGACTTCAGGATCGCCACGGCTCGCAACCATGGTTTCGCTCCAGCCCGAATTGAAAATGTCATCGGGACTTTCAAAGGAGGATGCACTGAACAAGTACATGGAACAGGTCAGCGATGCACCGGCATGCGATGTGTGCGGCAATATCACCGTCCGCAGTGGCACGTGTCACAAGTGCCTGAACTGTGGCAACAGTATGGGGTGCAGTTAGTAGTTCCGCAGTCGATCGGCCGCGGGGGCTTGCATGCGATGCTTCCCCGGAGAGACGGCAAGCGGATGGACCCCTGCCGGTGCAGAGTGAAATGGATTTTCATTCTGAACTGTGAAGCTCGGAACCCACGCGAAACATGACGGCGAACCTGCGGCCACGGATCTGGCCGAAAACACGCCACGGAGTTTCTCGCAAGGGACCATCTGGGACTGAATCCACGCCTGTCCCCGCGGCACGATCGATTGCGGTTTGTAATATGTTTCGAATAATTACAACGATGCACATCGTTGGATCACACGAAGCGGGGCGAGAGAGAGAGCCTATGGCTCATGCGACTTCACGCCCCAAAGCGAGGCGAGGGAACGGTCAGCCCACCACTGACCAACCTCCCAACAGGCCCTTGTCCTCGCGCTCCCAAAGCCCCTGGGTGTTCCACCACCACCCGGGGGCTTGCATTTTTAGTTGGCGCGTGGTGTTCCGTTCACCCGTTCTTGATTCGACCCATCGGATGTTCAAATCGTTCTCGTGTAGTTGAATAGGTCAGGCCACCATGGCGGCCCACTGCATCAAGTATCGCGGGGTCAACATGGTGCTGCTCGTTCACAAGCCCATCCGCGGCGTGCACATACACAACTTCACCAATCACAATATTCCCGCCGCCGGGTGCACCGGGATTCGTGCGAATCACTTGCCTGGTCTCACACTCAAACGCCAATGTGCATTCACCAACACGCGGAGGCCGAACTTTGGTGCTCTTGACAGGTGTGAGTCCGGCAAGTTCAAACTCCGAATCGCCATATGCCAGAGGCTCGGCGGTCAACGCCATTTTCGCTGCTAATTCGTAGGAAACCGTGTTCACGACGAACTCTCCAGCCCCGCCTTCGGTCTCGAGCTTTGCATTTCTTAACGAGTCTTTTTCGGTGCCCAGGGGAGTGTTAGCAGGGCAAAAAAGCAAGAGCATCGGATTGGATCCGACTCCGCTGAAAAATGAAAACGGAGCCAGGTTCACCTTGCCATCAAGTGAAACGGTGGAGACCCACGCAATCGGTCGCGGGACTATGCCGCCTATTAATAATTTGTAGCGATCAACTTGGGAAAGCAATGCCGGATTGAACTCAGATGCCATGCGGCGATTCTATGTTCAATCCCCTTGACATCTCTGTTATCCTCAGGTCATCGCAATGTTGGCTTGACGTTACGGAGGTTCTATGTTCAATCGATCACATTTCAACATGCTACTCGTCTTCTCCATTGCTGCAACCGCATCGGCACAGACTGAGATAATCCTCAGTGACTATCTCGCCGTACCCCGATTTCAGGCCAGCTGCGACTCGAACCTCCCTTTCATGGAATCGATTTCGTGCGCTGCATACGGCTTCGGGCGCGATTGCCCCGGGAGTTTCTTTGCTGGACTTATCCGCTTCAACGATACAAACCCCTTCACCTTCGGAATTGGAATGCACCCTCCGAGCAGCGGCGTCAAGAGTCTGCGATTCGATCTTGATGCCATTCGTAACGTCACCGGCCGCGAGCCCATGACTTTCGCTGCTCGCGTTGGTATCGATGTTCCCTCTGGCGGCAGCAATGGCGCGAACTTCATCACCACGCTTGACGATGCACCCTTCAACACCACAACGATCGGAAATGTCTCGCAGCCAAGCCAGCAACTGTCGTTTTCAATCAGCGGTTCTCGCTTCTTGCAGCTTTCCACCCAGACTATTGGCACCTTTAACGGAAACCACGCAGCCTTTGCCGATGCGAAAGTGATCCTCGGACCAGAGTGTCCGACACCTGCCCTTAATCAGCAGCCTCGATCTGTCAGCGCGTGCTTGCACATGGCCGTGACTTTCGCCGCCATCGGAACTTATTGGGGGCCTTTCACCTATCAATGGCGAAAGAATGGCTTTCCTGTTTTGCTTTCTGACAATCCAACCGCTCAGTCTGCGTCTCTCGTGTTCCTCAGCGTCACCGAATTCGATAACGGCGATTACACCTGCATCGTTTCCAACTCCTGCGGCGACACCACTTCCAACACTGCCACACTTCGCGTTTGTCCGTCCGACTTCAACTGCGACACGACCGTGGACTTCTTCGACTACCTCGACTTCGTCAGCGCCTTCGCTAGCAACGAACCCGCCGCCGATTTCAACGTCGATACCGTCATCGATTTCTTTGACTACTTGGATTTTGTTGCTGCGTTCAGTACGGGTTGTTAAGGCCTTTGGTGGTTGGCTTATAGTCGCCCTGCAGAGTCTGCGAGCATGATCGTCGGCGGAGTCGTGTTGTTGATCGCCGTTATCGCGCTGCTCCTTTGGCTTAAGCAAACCGACACCCTTTGACACTTCCCTTGATTCCTGTATACTCCGACTGCCGCAAAACAACAAGGAACCTTCTCATGATCCTCGGAATCGAAGTTCTTCTTACAATTTACGGATGCGTCATGCTCTTTCGTGCGAAGGGGATGGGGAAGGACGCCGTTACTCACCCACATTACCGTCTGCTCGGAGTCTTCCTTCTCACACTTCTCCCAGTAGCATTTGCCATCGTATTGGTGTTCGGCATCATTTGGACGATGAACCATCCCGGTCAATCTGGCGCAGAACTTGAAGACAGCATGCGCTGGCCCGCGACCGGTGTAGAGGCCTTCGTTGCTATCACCTATGCCACCATCTGCCACTTCTGGGACAAGTCCATCAAAGGGAGAGCTGAACGAGAAGCGGCACAAAACTCATCTCTCTAAATGCTAAAACGGAGCTTCTATGCAGGTTGATCCAGTTTCAAATCAAATGCAAACCTGGCTTCGCGAGGCTTGGACCGACGGTCTTTGGGCCGCATCTTGGAGCAAGTCCATCGATGGTCTGACCGCAGAACAAGCCGCGTGGCTTCCGCAGCACAATGGCCGCCGCCATTCGATTTGGCAACATGTTCTTCACATGATTTTCTGGCGTGACAACTGTCTCCGCATGGTCTCTACTGTCACACTTGGAATTCGCCCGACCGAACAGGAGGTTGCGACCTCCAATTTCCCAACTCTCACTGACACTTCCGAGGCTGCATGGGCGGCCACGAAACAGCGGTTTGAAGAGTCTCAGAAACGGATCATTGCCGCGTTTGCTGATCCATGTGTTGAAGATAAGCGACGACTCGCCTTTATCATTCCGCACGACTGCTATCACTTCGGCCAGATTAACATGATTCGCGGCATGCTCAATCTTCCTGCGATCGAATAGCTCCCAATTCAGCAGCCAACTGAGAACGCATCAACAAAATCCAAGTAATCAAAGAAATCAACGATGCCATCCTGGTTGAAATCTGCCTCAAGTGAATTTTCAGAGAACAAGTCAACAAAGTCCAGATAGTCAAAGAAGTCAACGATCTCATCGCAGTTCACATCGGCACGACAGATGATCAAACTCGCCAAATTCGAGGTGAGCGTCGTGCATCCGTCTGATACAACGCAGCGCAGTTCGAGAGATTCAATCCATCCTGGCGATCGCGAAACAGTGATGCTCGCTGTTGTAGCTCCCGACGCCGTGAGCAACAGTTCGCCACTGATTACGTTGGCTCCGTTTAATAGTGGCGTCCAATCTGCGGCAAGCGAGTTGCGACATTGCCATTCATATGTGCAGGCATTGGTTCCCGCAACCACAGTGTTGAAGGTGGCCACTGTGTCAGCGCAGCCGGTACTGGATTGCGGTTGACTAGAAATCGTCGTTGCCGTAAAGAGTCGACCAGCCAGCCGCGTGTCGCACGACTGAATGCGAGTTGCACGAAATGTGCCGCTACCACTGGAAAAACCCCACACGGTCAGCGAGTTCGGGTCAACCTCAATAAACTGCCCCGATGCGCCGACGCACATGAGAGTGTTACCATTCGCCAGTCGCTGAGCACCGGAAATATTCGGCGAATAGAAACGCACGCCACTCGCAAACTCACACGTCCACGTCGCAGCTGCCGGACCAAATGCCGTTCCGGAAGTGCGAGAATACGTGCCATTTGCCTGCAACGGCGGCGT
>SXOY01000142.1 GCA_005776545.1 Planctomycetia bacterium
AGGATGTATGCGGCGTCGTAACCAAGAGCCGCGAGCCCATCGGGGGTCTGGCCACCGAATTTGGTGGAATACTTTTTGACGAAGTTCTCTACTGCTTCGCTCTTCTGGTCAGCGGCGTAGTGGTTTGAGTAGTAGCAACCTTCGATGTCTTTGCCGCCGATTTTGGCGAGTTGTTCAGAGTCCCAGCCGTCGCCACCGAGGAGGGGGATTTTGATTCCGAGTTTGCGAGCCTGAAGGGCGATGTTGCCGGCTTCGGTGTAGTAACCGGGGATAAAGATTGCATCTGGATTGCCAGCGCGGATCTTGGAGAGCTGAGCGCTGAAGTCTTGATCGCCACCGGAGTAGGCTTCGTCAGCGACGATTGTGCCGCCCATTTTGCTGAAATTCTTGTTGAATTCAGTGCGAAGGCCCTTGGAATAGGTTTGGGTTTGATCGTATAGAACGGCGACTTTGGTGGCCTTGAGGTTTTCGTACGCGAACTTGGCAACGACCATTCCCTGGAAGGGATCAATGAAGCAGACGCGGAAGACCATGTCGCGGCCACGAGTGACGCTGGGGTTGGTTGAAGAAGGAGAGATCATGGGCACGCCTTTTTCCTGGCAGACTGCGCCGCCAGCGAGAGAGAGGGTGCTTGCGACTTCACCCAGAACTGCGGTGACTTCATCGCTGGTGATGAGGCGGGTGACGGCTTTGCCGGCTTCTGCGGATTCACCTTTGGTGTCGTAGGTGATGACTTCGATGAGGCGACCGTTGAAGCCACCTGCAGAGTTGATCTCTTCGATGGCGAGTTTGATGCCGTTGTCGGTGGATTGACCGAAGGTTGCTTCTTTGCCTGTCATCGATCCGTAGTGCCCGATTTTGATGGGGTTGCTTTTTGTGGTTGCTGCGGTGTCGGGCGCGGCGAATGTGGCGGCGGAAAGCGAGAAGAGTGCCGCGGCGGCAAGAAGGGTGCGACGGGAGAGAGTTGAGCGATTGAGCATTATTGAAATCCCCTTATTGATGGAGGTATGACTGGTGGGAGGTTAGGAGGTTCCTGGGATGAGAGCAGAGGAGCATTTGAGCAGGTGAACTGGGATGGGAAAGAACGGGGGTTTCGAGATTTGAGAAGGAGAGAGGAGCAAACAACGGTATGTGTTAGGCGTGCGATTGACTAGTCGGGGATAGTGGCTTGGGAATCGGACAGATAGGACTTATAGGACGAATGGGACCAATATCCAAGCTTTGAAAATTGGGATGCGTTTGCAAAAACTGCGAAAGTGCTTTGAGAATCGCGCTGAGGCATGTAATGTGTTCGCAATTGAAAGTTCGCGAGAGGGTTTTGAGCATGACAATGGGCGCCATGGATAAGAAATTCGGGTTGTTGACTAGCGTGATTGTGGCGGGGAATGCGATTGGGCAGCCTGCGCTTTATTTGGATTTTGATGCAAGCCGCGCAACACTTCCAACCGAGCAATGCTGGGAGCTTATAGGGGCGACGACACCGGTGCCGAGTATTACCAATGGCGAACTTGCGCAGGGTGCGACCTCGGCAGCACAAACACAGGCGTATCGGCACCTGCTGCTGTTTGACTTTCAGCGCGACCACATTGTGTATGAATGGGACTTGAAAGTGATTTCAAGCGGGTACAACGCAAACTCCTGCGGCGTTGGTCAACGTGCAGGGTGGTACGCATCGGTATCGGATGTAACGGGAAAGTACGTAGCGTGCGGAATTGGATCAAACCGGGTTTTTCTCAGTAACAACGGCAACAGTTTTGTGGGTGTCAATTCTCCGGTTACGACCGAGGATTTCACCAATGCGTTTCATACTTTTCGCCTTGAAGTAAACGCAGCAGGCGCAGTGCTATTTGTAGATGGCATCCAACGATTGACAATGCCGCTGGGAAACACCGGGGTCGTAGGAACGACGCACGCGGTATTTGGAGATACGAGCGTGTGTCAGGGAAGCCAGACACGGATGCACTATCTTCGAGTGAGTCTGCCGCCGCAGTGCGGGGTAGATTTCAATCGGGATTGTGTTTCGGATTTCTTTGATTATCTGGATTTCGTGGATGCGTTTGGAGCACTGCGTCCAGATGCGGATTTCAATACCGATGGGGTAATTGATTTCTTTGACTACCTCGATTTCGTGGATTTGATGAGCAGGGATTGCTGATCTGACGCACGTGGCGAAATGACTGCCGGGATACCGGGAACCAAAGAAGATGTTGATAGTTGGGAACCTCTGGGGACCGGGACGCCACTAAGCGTGAGGTTCTCTGGTGAACAGAGCGGAAAGCTGCTTCGCCAGGGACACTCAATTGGGGGATACATGCAGACAACTCAAAACACCGTCCAGGGTAACCCGAACAACGTACCGGAGATTTCAGCGAGAGAACTCGAACAGTGGATCGCAGATGGAAAGGCGGTGCTGGTAGACGTTCGGGAACGAGACGAATATGAACGTGAGCGAATAGCTGGCGCGATACTCATGCCGTTATCGACGCTGGACCCGGAGAATGTGCTATTGCGGATTGGATCACACAAGACAATTGTGATTCACTGTCGCGGCGGCGTACGAGGGGCGGAAGCAAGTCGCAAACTCGCTGCGTGCGTGGGAGACAAGATCACAATTCTCAACATGACAGGTGGGATTGAAGAGTGGAAGCGCTGCGGGCTTAGCGTGGTATCGAACACAGCAATGTGCAGTGTGAGTATTCTGCGGCAGGTGCAGCTGGTTGTCGGTGCAGGCGTACTCACTGGGTCAGTACTTGGATGGTTCGTTCATCCGGGATTCGTGGGAATAGCCGCATTTTTTGGCGCAGGACTGACGTTTGCGGGCATCACGGGCACGTGTGCGCTTGCAACTCTGCTTGGATTGATGCCGTGGAATCGGGCAGGTTCCAGAGCGTGCGCCCAATCAGTTTCCAGCTCGCGTTAATCCACGGTGATACCCATTGACTCATTTGTGAGAATTGTCTGCGCCGAGTTACAAATCACAGAAAATATGAACAAAGATCGGAACCCGCCAAGAGTAACTTGCCTCTAAAAAACGGAGGACGGGATTCTCAGCGGCTCAATTACAAGGAGATGTCGAATGGCAAACAAAGCGACTGTATTTTACGAATCATGGCCTGCAACGATGAACGCGACCAAAGCAAGAGCGCCGGAGCTCGGCAAAGCATTTGGACCGTTTTTCCAGGGACTGATGAAGGAAGGCGGCGAGGGCGGATTGTCGGTGAAAACCAAGGAGTTGATTGCATTGGGGATCGGCATTGCCGTACGGTGCGAACCCTGCATCCTCACGCATGTGGAAAAATGTCTGAAGGCAGGTGCGACACCAAAGGAAGTAATGGATGCCGCAGGTGTCGCAGTGATGATGGGTGGAGGACCGGTGTATACATATACGCCGATAGTGGCGGCGGCGTTGGAACACTTTGAACAAGTCGGAATTGGACAGTAGACCAGCGGCGCCGTGCATTAAGCAAAACAAAGGCGTGACTTCGCTTTACTGGAAGGGGTTCTAGTTATGACAAGTTGTAAGAACGTCGGCTCGATTGATCGAGTAATTCGCGGGAGCATCGGGGCGATTGCACTTGTGCTCGCCTTCACAGTCTTGGGCGTGATGGAGGGGGCGATCGGCGGGATCGTGGCCGCAGTGATTGGAGCTGTAATGCTGGGAACTGCGATACTTGGAATCTGTCCGTTGTACATGCCGTTCAAAATGACTACATGCAAACCAAACCTGAAGTAGAAGGCGACGACGTATTGGAAGAATCGCCTATATTCACAGGCGTTCCAATTGAGAACCCTGCGACATTCAAAACCTAAGCTGGAGAACTGTCAATGAAAAAGCGTTTATTTCATGGGATCTTGGCGATGATTTCGGCGGGAGGAGTCGCATTGATCGCCGGGTGCGCAGGGTCGCAGGGTGCGAAGAATCAAGCCAAGGCAGACCAACCAGCAATGCAAGCTGTGGGAAAGAAGTCTGCACCGGGCACGCTGGATTATGACAAGAACTTGTGGCACCAGCTGCTCACGGACCATGCAAAAATCCGACGTGCCGTGAAGCACTCCAGTAAGGGGGTGGAGGTGCTGACGGAATCAGATGATCCGGCGACGGCCGCGAACATCATTGAACATGCGAAGGCGATGCAGTCACGGATCAAGACAGGATCACGCGTGCGAATGTGGGATCCAGTTTTTGCGGAGCTGTTTGCCAAGCATGGAGCAGTAAGACTCGAAGTGACTCCAACAGAAAAAGGTGTCAAGATCGTTGAATCGAGCGATGACCCGGAAGCGGTGGCATTATTAAGGTCGCACGCTTTGGGAGTGAGCACATTTGTCCGCGAGGGCTTTCCATCGGCACCAAATGAAACACTGAGGTACAAGGTGAGCGATCCGGTACCCGTCGATGAAGTTGCGATTGGCGGCGTGAAGCACCGCGTCCTGCTGGGGCAACCGGATGCTGCGCACCTCGCGGCATTGAAGGCAGAGGGGATAAGCACAGTTGTGAACTTCCGGAAGCCTGCGGAACATGCCGACTACAACGAGCAAAACGCGGCAACCGGCGCGGGGATGGGGTATTGCAATATTGCGTATAAGGGTGATCTTGAATTGACGGATGAAGTAATTGATGCGGCTCGAGCGGCGATAAAAGCCGGAGATGCGAAGGGTGAGGCGATCGTGCTCCATTGTCGCACGGGCAATCGCGTAGGTCCGGGCTGGGCAGCGTATCGGGTGTTAGATGGAAATGTGCCGCTGGAACAGGCGATATCTGAAGCACGGATGATGCAGATGGTGGAACCAAAGATGGAAGCCAGGACGCGGGAGTACATCAAGCGTCATTCCACGCGGAGATAGGAAAGCGCGACTGGCGATTTCAGCGGCGGAGGACTGCGGATGTCTTGACCGGACGACGGCCAAGGCGCAGCGTAGGTGCGACACGCTTCGCGGAGTCTCGCAAAGCTATTTCCTTGAGGATGGCGTTGCGAAGCGATGCGGGGAGGACATCGGCCGCGATCTGCGAACAGGCATCTTGCACAAGATCGAATTCACGGAAGACAGCGCGGCAACGATCGCAAAGGTCAGCTTTGGGAACCTTGAAACCAGCAGCATTTCCGCCGCGGTCCAGGGCATCCATCTTTGCTTTGAGCAGATCGATGCAGACGTTTTTATCGAAAATCGGGGACGGGGCAGGAAGCGCCGGTACGTTTGCGACCATTGACTTGCGCAGCATGAGGCGAGCACGATGCAGGCGAGTCTTGACCGTGTTTTCGGTGAGGCCGAGAGAAGTTGCGACATCAAGGACGCTGATGCCAAGAACCTCTTTCATGAGCAGCGGGACTCGCAAATGTTCAGGAAGTGAAGATATCTCGCCTCGAACACGGGCGACTGCCTCGTTTCGCTGGGCGACACTCTCATGACCGGTTTCAGCGGCGGCGAACCGCGAGACAGTGGTTTCTTTCCAGGGGAGAAGCTGAGACACTGCGGGCATTCGTTTGTCGATACCTCCTTTGCGGCGGAGACGCGACTTGCAGGAGTGGGCGGCGATGGAATACAGCCATGTGCCGGGGTCGCTCTTGCCGCGGAATGTGTGCCATTTGCGAAATGCCTGAAGGAAGACATCCTGTACAAGGTCCTGGGCGTCATCACGGTGACGACAAAGTCGAAGGGCAGTGGAATGGAGTCTGGGGCCATATCTGGCCAGAAGCGCCGGGACAGCGATGGCCGGATCGGTGCCCGGAAGAATTGCTGCGGAATCAGCAGTGGACAAGACGGGCTTGGTAGTGTTGCGGGGCTGCGACATTTAGCGGATAGTAAGCCGCCGCGAACTGGGTTGAACTGACTTCCTCTTATGCGGCCGCCCGACATGCTGCTAACTGGAATACCGTGACCTAGATTGTCGCTGCGGGCTTTCGGAATGCAATGGCAATTGTGGCAGAAACCAGACCAGCAATTGCCATGGCGAGGGCGATGATGTTGCCAAAGAAGACGCCGATCAACTCGCAGCCGCAGACATCGTTGTAAATTACGAGTTGGTGTGGGACGCCGATGAGGGCGGGTGCGCCGTGAGTGATTGAAAGGTGCAGGACGTGATCGCCTTTGCTTGAATCTGGGACCCGCACAATGCCGCGGGAGTCTGAGCCAGATGCAAAAGAGTACTGGTATGAGAGGTCCATCGGCTCGTGTGGTCCAAATGGCCCGGAGATTGTTGTGACTGAGCCTTTGAGGTCGTTGAGCCAGGGTTCCAGCTCATATCGACCGGGGGTTTGAGGCGGGCCGACTACGAGAACTTTGAAGCCGTGGCCAGCGGAGTAGTTAACGTGAACAGGGATGTCGTATTCGCCCGGGGTTGAGAGATCGCACTGAAAGGTCGTCAGTGGAGTCGTGCGTTCGCGTTCGAAGTTGTGAGTCAATTCGCGGCCACTCGTGTAAATGAATGCGCTCAATCCGATTGCGACGATTGCGAGTGGTGTTGCAATCCAGAATGTGCGTGAGAGCTTCAACACAAGGATGTACGAGGGAGATCGAGAGCAGGTTCATGGATTCGGTTTATCGAGATCGATGAGGATTTCAGAATTG
>SXOY01000143.1 GCA_005776545.1 Planctomycetia bacterium
CCCCCGGTCGCAGTCGATTTGTCGCCCGCTTGCCATCCGCCGCCATGAATCCACACGACCACCGGCTTTGGTCCAGCCGGAGCCGCCGGAATCCACACGTCCATGATTTGACTGGGATGGTCGGGCGCATAGGCGATATTGGGAAGCGTGGGAACTTGTGCAAGTGCAGCAGTACTAAACGATGCGAGTGCCAACGCGGCAAAAGGAAAAAGCGTTTTCATGTGTTACCTCGAAGTGAATAACGAACCTGACGCCCGCATATTGCGGAAATATGTCTGAGAATCGAGCCACTAAATTCGCGTCGACACAATCGTGTTCTTAACAATCCGGCTGTTCGCTCGAAAGCCCCCGTGATATCATGTCCACATGGACAACCAAGACCTCTCCGTACGCGACTTTCAAGACCTCATCCGCCGCCGCTACTTCGCAACAGATAACGCCCGTGGCCCTGCGGGTACATTTGTATTGCTGATCGAAGAAGTCGGCGAACTGGCCACCGCCCTGCACGACAACCGCCCCGGCAAATCCCCCACCGATGCGCAGAAGGCAAACCTGGTCGAAGAATTCGCAGACGTCTTAGCCTGGCTCGCAACCCTCGCAAACATCCACGGCGTAGATCTCACTAAGGCCTTGGACAAGTACACCGACGAAGACCGCGTCAAGGGAGTCAAAGACTAAACCATCTTCTTCAACTCCCGCCGCATGATCTTTCCTGTCGGGTTTCGCGGCAGTTGTTCCAACTTCACGATTGTCGCGGGAACTTTGTATCCTGCCAGACTCTCGCGGCACCAGGTCTTCAATACCTGCTCGTCGAATGTGTGGCCCTCGTTGAGTTCGACAAATGCTGCGGGCTGTTCGCCGCGCATGGGGTCGGTGATGCCGATGACGCCGGAGGCGTGGATGCTGGGATGTTTGTTCAGGACTTCTTCGATCTCGCGTGGGAAAACGTTTTCGCCGCCGATGATGAGCATTTCCTTGAGGCGGCCGGTGATGTAGAGGTGGCCGTCAGCGTCGAAGCGGCCGATGTCGCCGCTGCGGAAGAAGCCATCGGCGGTGAAGGCCTTTGCGGATTCTTCGGGGAGTTTGAAATAGCCCTGCATGATGTTGGGGCCGGACATTTGGACTTCGCCCTCATCGCCCTGCGGCACTTCTTCACCAGTATTCAGATCAACGATGCGCTCGATCACGCCGGGTAACGGCGGACCAACTGAGTGAAGGCGTTGCTCGAACGGTCTGCACCAGTTTGTGACGGGCGCAGTCTCGGTGAGGCCATAGCCCTCGTTCAATGTCTTGCCGAAGCGTTCCTTGAATCGGTCGATGATCGCGGCGGGCAATGGCTCGCCGCCGGAGACGATGAATCGGAATGAGGCGAAGTCTTCCGCGCTGGCATCTTTGACGCTCAGCAGCGCGTTGTACATGGATGGAATCGCGATGAACGCGGTCGGCTTGTGAGCTTTGATCAATTTCATCAGCCGCGGCGGCAGGAATCTCGCCGTGTACACAACCTTGGGGCCGCAGGTCAGTGGCAAGAGCGTCAAGACTGTCATGCCGAAACTGTGGAACTGCGGCAGCACGCCAAGCATGATGTCGCTTGGACCAAAATCAACATGCTCCAGGATCTGATTAATGTTGGAAGTCAGGTTGCCATGCGAGAGCATGACACCTTTGGGCTTGCCGCTGGTGCCGGAGGTGTAGAGAAGCACGGCCAGGTCCGCATCGTCAGCAGTCGCGGGAATCCGCGGCGAGGGAACGCCAGAAAACTCGATCTCGTCCAGCTTCACGATCGACGTGGCGACTGGCGTGTATCCCATGGCATCAAGCAGAGCCTTGGCGGTAAAGACAATGTCGGTTTCGCAGTCGTCGATTACATACTGCAGTTCTTCTTTCTTGAGCAGGTAGTTCAAGGGGACGACTACCTTGCCGCACATCCACGCGGCCAGAGCCACAATCGGGAACCCGGCCCCAGTGGGAGTCAAGACCCCCACTGTTCTGGTGGTGCACCTGGCATCGATGATCGAGGCCACATGCAGGGCGGCAACCAATAACTCAATACCCGAATACGACCGCTTGTCATCGACAACACGCGTCCGGCCAGGGTTTTTGAGAAGTTGACGAATGATCGGCCAATGAATGCTCACGGCAGGGTTCCCCGTTGTTCGATACATCCTATATCACGCGTATATGCTACCGCAACTGCGGCGTCGAAGGATCGACCGGCACGATTTGGATCCTGTGTTAGATCATGGAGGGCTGAGGGGATGAACTTGATCGATAGTCACACGTGGGGCCGACTGACACTCGTGGCCGGCCTGATTCTGTGCGTTGGCGGGTGCAATAGTGCCTCAAAGACTGGTAGCCTTACACCCAATTACATCAAGTCGTATTCACAGGGCGACTACGCGATTGCGTATGGCGAAGGCGCAAAAGCTGCCATGAATGAGAACGGCAAAGACCACGATCAGGCGGCACTGATCACAGGGCAAGCCGCTCACGCCCTCGGCAATTTCGGTGATGCCCAGCGTTGGCTTCGCCCGCTGCTCGATAGTTCAAACGAGCAGATCGCGGGACAAGCCGCCGCGACATTGGGCCTGATCGCCCAGCAGAGCGGCGATCAGCAGCAGGCGGCAGACTTGCTCCTGAGCGCAGGAGATAAGTTGACGGTGGACGCCGCCGCGAAATCGCAGCTGTTTGCCGGTGATTCGCTGTCGAGGCTGGGAAAGAAAGACGAAGCAAAGGCTGCTTGGGAAAAGGCGCAAGGCAATGCCAAATACGATACTGAACTCCAAGCAATAATCGCGGCACGATTGGCAGGCGGAGCAGTCCCCGCAATCACATCGACAGCCCGAACTGGAACACCCAAACCAGCTGTGACCGAAGCTCCCAAGACCGCGAACTTCACGCTTCAATCTGGGGTTTTCTCAACTCTCTCAAGGGCGGTGCGGGCAGCGGATGAAATCACGCCCCAGGCTCGAAAGGCTGGGTATGAGGCCCCGCGTGTGGTGAACACCATCGATTCCAAAGGGCGGCACTTGTACGCGGTGCGATTTGGCAAGTTCCCAAGTAAGACACTGGCCGATTCTGCTCGGAGTAAGTTCGGGTCGATGGTCATCGCTACGCAGGAATAATTGGCACCGGATTACGGATTTGGAAACCACCTGGAAGTGAGGGAGTACAACTGAGTGTCGGATTACCCCACAAGTGAGCAGCACTCCGGTGCGCCACGGAGGTCCCGTTCTATGAAAACGCTCGCGTTGATCGCATTATGCGTGTTATGCACCGCCCCATTGTCTGCAATGGCAGATGATGGCTTTGCCCAACTCGCCAAAGACCCCAACTCGCCAGCGGTGCAGGCTGAACGGCTGTTTAATAAGGCGAGGATTCAGCGCGAGAAGGAAATGCGGCAGATCCGCTTCAAGTACTTCCGCACATTGAACAACAACCTGGTGCGACAGGAAGGCATCTTGCAGTTGCGGAAGTTCAATGAGCCGGTTGCATACAAGAGTTTGATCGATGTCTTCCATGATCAGGGCGAAGATGTGCAGCGGGCAATTCTGGACATGTTCGCCGATGCCAAGTCTGCTGAAGGCGATGTCGCGCTCGCGTGGGTTGCGATATTTGGGAAAGGTGAAGAGTTCCGCAATCGCGCAACAAGCCGGTTGGAAACCAGAACCAAAGAAGCAGATGGCGGACTGACTAACAAGGCAAAACTCGTAGTGGTGAACGCCATTCGCAGTCAGGATGATGAGACCATCCAACGCGCTGCAAATTTGAGTCTGCAACTTGCGGTGTTTGACGCTATCCCGCACATGATCCCGGCGCAAGCCGGACGGACAAATGCTCCCAGCGGCGACAGGGTTGGCGATATGGCGTGGATCGCTGTAGGTCAGCAGACAGCGTTTGTATCAGATCTGACCCCAGTAGTTTCTCAAAGCTCAGTCGCATTTGATCCGCAGCTCGATGTTGTGACCGATGGAGTTGTGCTGCGAATTCAGGATGCGGCAGTGACCACTGTGTATCGACCAATTGTCAACGCAGCGTTGCAAGGGCTAGGCTCGCGGATCACTGGCCAGGACCTGCGCGGGCTCGGATACGACACAGCGAAATGGTGGGAATGGTACAAGAAAGACTATCTGCCCGCGAAAGCCGCGTTGGAAAAGGGTGAATCCAAAAGCCCGGGCGGAGGCTGAGTTTCAATCTTCGCCGATGGCTGATGCCATGCCGTGTTCGGCGGTGTGTGTAAGCGATATGTGCCAGCGGCGAATGCCCTGTTCTTTGGCTATTTCGAGAGCGATGTTGGTGAGATGAAGTACGGGTTTGCCGCTGGGCTGAATCAATACTTCGATATCTGTCCAGGCTATGCCATTGCGCCAACCAGTGCCGAGCGATTTCAGGACTGCTTCTTTGGCGGCAAAGCGAACAGCAAGATGTTCTACTTCGCGTTTAGCTCCGGCTGCGTAGACCTGTTCTTTTTTTGTGAACACGCGGTCGAGGAATCGCTGACCGTGGCGCTCGAGCAAATCGCTGATACGTTGGACCTCAACCAAATCAATGCCGTGCCCGATGATTGCCATTATTTGTCTTCTTTCTTGGACTTTGCTTTTGGCTTTTCGGTTTTCACAGGTTTAGCTTCTACCTTTGACTCAGCCTTAGGTTCTGATTTAGCCTCTGCTTTTGATTCTGTCTTGGCCTCGACCTTTGTCTCGGTCTTTGCGGATTCGGTTGGTTTGGAATCTGCTTCAGCGGCTTTTTTGTAAGAGTCGGAGCGATAGTCGGTTTCGTAGAAGCCGCCGCCCTTAAAGATCAGCGCTGCGCCAGTTCCGATGAGTCTCTCCAGCGAAGCTTTTTTGCAGGCTGGGCACTTTTTCAGGAGCGCCGACGACATCGATTGAACATGTTCGAATTCATGTTTGCAGGATTTGCAGCGATAGTCGTAGGTTGGCATGTGGCTCTCTTATTCGGCGGGTGCGACAGAGACTTTGGCGGGGCGAAGGACCTGATCCTGGAACATGTATCCGGCGGACATGCACATGACGACGTGATTTGGTTCGACGCCTTCGGCGATCTGGTGCATGACAGCAGCGTGTTTTCCTGGCTCAAAGAGGTCGTTCTTGGCTGGAAAGATGACTGCAACGCCGTGCTGGGCAAGTGAACGCATGAGTTCATCGCGGATAATTCGGACGCCAGCGACAATTTGTTCAGCGCTGACCTTGGATGTATCTTGATTGAGGGCGAGGTCGAAGTGGTCGATCACGTTGACAATCGTGTTCGAAACGGACTTCATTCCCTCTCGCTTGGCGACCTGCTCGTTCTGCAGTGCCCGGCGTTGATAGTTCTGAAATTCGGCGAGGGTGCGAAGGTAGCGTTCGTGGGTGTCCTGAAGCGCGATCTGCAAGGCTTCGAGATCGCTGGCACCTGGCTCTGCTGGATCGAGCTTGGCTTCGAAGTTGGAATCCGGCGTGAAGTTTTCTTTGGGATCTGACATGGGACTCTCGCGAGTGGGTTACTCGATTGGTGTTGTGAACTATCAGGATACTAGTGGCCGAGCCACCCTTTGACTTTCTTGAAGAACTTGTGCGTTTCGGGAAGCAGCTTTTCATCTTCTGTACCGCCGAACTCGCGAAGAAGTTCTTCCTGGCGTGAAGTGAGTTTCTTGGGGACTTCGATCTTGCTGATGATTGCGAGATCGCCGCGACGAGCAGACCTGAGGTTGGGCAAACCGGCCTGACCGATGCGGAAGAGCGTGCCGTGTTGCGTGCCGCGGGGGATCGTGAGCTTGCGTGCGCCGTCAAGAGATGGAACTTCGATTTCTGCGCCCAGGACCGCCTGGGTGAAAGTGACTGGGACTTCGACAACCAGGTGATCGCCTTCGCGCTTGAAGACTTCGTGCTCCTTGACGCGAACGCCGACGTGGAGATCGCCGCGGATTCCTGCGCCACTTGGTGACATTTCTGGACCGGGAGGTTCGCCTTCGCCCTGAACGCGGATTGCCTGGCCATGCTGAATACCGGGAGGAATCTTCACGCCGAGTTTGCGGCGTTTGGGGACTCGTCCACGACCGCGGCATGCAGTGCAGTGGTCTTTCACAAACTGCCCCGATCCGCGGCAGTCTGGACATGCAACGACCATGCGGAACATACCGCCCATACCTGATTGCTGAACGCGACCTTGGCCGCCGCAGGTGCCGCATTTTACAGGCTTGGTGCCGGGCTTGGCGCCGGTGCCGGTGCAGGTGTCGCAGACATCGAGACGATCGAATTCCACATCGCGATCGCAGCCTTTGAGAACATCTTCGAGAGAGATGACAACTTCGGTCTCGAGGTCAAATCCGCGTGCGGATTGGCCGCGACGGCCGCCGCCGCGTTGACCACCCATGCCGCCCATGCCGTCGAACAAGTCGGAGAACATGGAGAAGATGTCGTTGACATCCATGCGGGAGAAGTCGTGGCTCGCCGCACCGCCGCCGCGAAGCCCTTCGTGACCGTGCTGGTCGTAACGGGCTTTCTTCTGTGGGTCTGAGAGGACTTCGTAGGCCTCCGCTGCTTCCTTGAATTTCGTTTCAGCCTCCGCGTCGCCTGGATTGCGATCCGGGTGAAACTTCATCGCCATACGGCGGTACGCGCGCTTGACCTCTTCGGCGTCTGCAGTCTTCTCAAGGCTCAGTATCTCGTAGTAATCGCGGGTGGTTGGCATGTCTTGCTCGTCGTTTCAGGTCTTGAACTTTGGCAGAGAGACTCAGTCGTTTGAAAGCAAATTCTCTTCAATTGGAAAGAGCACATCATGCAAACCAGAAGGCAATTCGCCGAGGCTTTTCGCGTTGGCGATATCCTTTGCGTGAATCTTGTAGGAAAGCCCCTCTTCAGCAAATGCTCCCTCGCCATCAAAGGCAGAGAACAGTCCAAATATCGGGGACGAGGCGGTCTCGCTAATTGTGGCTTCAA
>SXOY01000144.1 GCA_005776545.1 Planctomycetia bacterium
CAATAAGCACCCAGCGATGCCAGGACATCGAAACCCAGATTGCCGACGATGGGTGTCACCAGGCAGAAGACGCCGATCGGCGCGATGTGCATGATCCCGCGCACGATCATGATGAACGCATCGTTCAATCCCTCAACTACTTTGAACACCGGTTGCGAACGTTCACGCGGCAGCAAACTCAGGGCAATTCCCAGTAACAAGGCAAAGACCACAACCTGCAACATGTCGCCGCGGGAGAGGGCATCAAAGGGGTTTGTCGGCACGATTTCGCGTACCAGGTCCCAGGGTTTGACGCTTTTGGAGGTTGCTACTAGTTTGCCAGCGGTTTCAGATTGCGTGCTTGCCAGGAGCTTTGCGCGGGCCTCGTCGCCGATGAAGCGCGAGCCGCCGGGTTGAATGACGTTGACGAGTGTCAGGCCGACACCAACACTGAGGAAAGCGGTGCATGCAAAAATGCCGACGGTCTTGCCGCCGATTCGGCCAAGTTTGTTGAGATCTCCCAGTGAAGAAATCGCGAGGATCATCGCGAACAAGATGATTGGAACAGCAATGAACTGAAGCGAGCGTTTGAATAGATCGCCCATGAGCTGGTTCAGGTTGATGATGAAGTCGGTGACGCCTGCCATACCTGGGCCGGTCGCTTCGCGGAGATTTGGTCCCCACAAGTTGCATGCAAGTCCGACAGCGACCCCGAGTGCCAACCCGATCAAGATTTTCCAATGCAGGGCCAGTTTCAAAGTGCTGCTCCTTCAAGGCGCAAGTGGGGGAGGGGGCAGGGCGATTATGTCAGTCGCCCAGTGTACAGACTTTGCAAGAATGTTGTATGCGAGTTATTCACATTCCGCGGCCAGCCTGGCGACCAAACGGCTCCAGCGCTTGCGAAGCGACTGCGAATCCTGGCCCATGCGTTCGGCAATCTGTTCCCAATCAAGGCCGCCAAGTCGCAGTCTGGCAATTTCCAGGTCATCCTCGCTCAGGCGGCTTTGGACCACATTCATGGCATCGCTGGTTCGGATGGTCGCACTGGCCTCACCGGGAGTGGTGAACTCTGATCCGATAGAGTCATCGTGGTAGGGGAGTGCGGTTGCGCCGCCGCCTCGTTTTGCGGCTCCA
Organism: Planctomycetia bacterium; assembly: GCA_005776545.1. The sequence continues at coordinate 1,114 of SXOY01000144.1, forward strand.
TCGCTGCGGGCGAGTGTGGCGAGTTTAGAGCGGACGACGGTTTTCAGATATCCGATCAGTTCGCCTTCGGATTGAAATTTGACCGACTGAGCGCGATGATCTTGCACGAAAGATCGGGCGATTGACTGGCAGACATCTCCGGAATCACGATGATTGCGTAGTTTGACACCCATACCAGCGCGGACCAGGAGCCGCACAATGCGGAGTAATTCGGCGTAGGCAGCCTCAGAGACTCTGGGGTCGCCCGATTCCGCTCGCGCCAGCAAAGTGTGTAACCCTTCTTCCGGCATACATCAGGTCCAATACTCTAGAAATCCCGCCGCCAGAGGTCACACCCCGGCGAATCTCACGCTTTAGAGTTGGGAGAACAAAGTGTATGGGGCGTGTGGGGTAGGCGGGGGAGTCAGGGCGATTCGGATTTATGGTATAGTCCAGCAGGACCATTTGTTGAAACACAGGAAAGAATGCAGAAACATCGCGATCAGCCCAATAGCACGCCCGGACGATCAGATGTGGTCGCGGCTGTACGTGCGTTTTGGCAACTGGGGGTTGCTCCGCCGATTGAGAGCCTGCTTACCGCCGCGGTGGTAGCGGATGAACAGCTCCTGGCGGATGTGATTGCGACCGATATCGAGGAGCGACGGATTCGCAGCCTTCCGTGCGGAATGGACATCTATCTCGCGGCATGTCCCAACGCTGTGACCATGCCTGCGGTGCGGCGGGTGCTCATCACGGGCGAATTTATCTCGCACGCAGGGGAGAATATTGAGGCCATCCGCACAAACTTGCTTAGGAACCATCCGCACTTTGCAGGTGACATCAGCGCGGTCGCATCTATTTCGCTGCTGCTCAGTGGCGAGGAACCATCGATGCCGCGCCACTCGGTGGGCGACATCCTCGGAAAATATCGTTTAGATGCACATCTGGGGGCGGGGTCTTTTGCACACACGTGGCTCGCGTGGGATTCTGCACTGAGGCGGCATGTTGCGCTCAAGATTCTTGACTCGACCAATCTGAAAGAATCAGAGGCGGGAGAGCGCGTGCTGGCAGAGGCGCGCGCGGCCGCGGGTTTAGATCACGATTCCATTGTGCGAATTCACGAAGCCGGTCGATTTCCGAATACCGGCGAATGTTACATTGATGCACAGTTTGTGGGGGAACTTGTATTTGGTTCTGGCCCAGAGGGTGAGGGCGCAACGGCGCATACCCGGACGCTGTCTGATCTGGTTGGCAAAGGACCAGTGGCGCCGATGCACGCGACAGCGCTCATTGGTGCCATCGCAAAAGCAGTTGCAATCAGTCACTCGCGTGGCATCACTCATCGCGACATCAAGCCATCGAACATTTTATTGAATGCATCGGGCGAGCCACTTTTGGCCGATTTTGGACTGGCACAAACCGAGTCTGTCGCACCAACGCAGTCGAAGGCGGGCGATGCTTGCGAGACTTCACGCGGCAGAATAGCGGGAACGCCCGCGTTTATTGCGCCGGAAATTGCGAGAGGCGAGCGAGGAACACCACTCTCTGATATTTTCTCGCTTGGATGCACGTTGCGGTCGTTGTTGACTGGCCGCTTGCCCCGGCAGCCTTCTGGCGAAGGAAACAACCGTTCCACATTTGCGCAGATGTTGATTGACGCGCGCAATCAGCCACTTCCGCCGATTGCTTCAGTTGTTGCCGGGCTACCCACTACTCTCTGCCGGATTTGTGATCGCGCGACGGCACATGATCCAAACTCCAGATATGCATCGGCGGATGCATTTGCCGCTGATCTTCGTGCGTTCATTGAACATCGACCGACTGAGGCAAACCCCTTGGGTGCTGGGGGTACTGCGGCATTGTGGGTTCGCCGCCATCGTACGATCGCCCTTATTGCGGCAACGTCGCTGCTGTTGATTACTGCAACCACCATTGGGTTTGTCATTCGACTGAGCATCGAGCGAAATCGAGCTGTGGAGGCTGAGCACATAGCACAGATTCAGCGAGATGAGGCGGTTGCCGCGAATAACACCATTCAATTGATGAATCGATTCGTTGCTCGCACATTCAATTCGACGCGAGGACAGAAAGCGACCGCGGACTTTACTGTATTAGATGCGATTAAGTTGGGTGTTGGGCGAGCAGAAAAGACCTTTGCGGACAGGCCATTGGTTGAAGCGGCGGTGTGTCATTTCCTGGGTGAGGCAGCATTGGGAGCGGGAGCAATTGACATTGCCGAATCGCAGTTGACTCGTGCACTGCAATTGCGTCGGCAACATCTCAGCGAGACCCATCATGACACCGCGTCAACGCTTCGACAGTGGGCCGAGTTGCTTCATTTGCAGCGAAAGAGTGCAGCGGCAGAAGAGGCATTCACGCAGGTGGTTGCAATGCTCGGACCTGAATTGTCGTTTAAGAATGCTGATGGTCTGCGTGCCCACGTCTATTTGGGACAACGTGCGATGGGCCGCAATGAGATGGATAACGCGCGCCAGACTCTGGAAGCCGTTGCAAGTGCGTATCGAACACAACCATTAGACGGCTCATCCGCGCCACAAGTAGCATTGAATGCTCTGGTGGCGCTGTATGACAATTTGCGACTCTATCAGCAGTGTGAGGATACTCAGCGCGAGATTATCGCGATGAACGAAAAGTCGCTTGGCGCCGATGACATCAGTACGCTCAATTCCATTCAAGCGCTCGGGTCGATATTGAAGACTCGACAGAAAACCGATGAGGCCGAAACGCTGTATCGAGATGTCCTTGCAAGATACAACGCCACGGTTGGGGAAAAACATGTCGGGGCGATTCATGTTTCGCTTGAACTCGCGGCGTTGTTGCTTCCAAGACGCTGGGAGGAATCGACGGTTTTGCTTCAGGACATTCAACCACGCATCGCCACATTTCCAAAATCAAACGTCTACCACCTTCGGACGCAGATACTGATGGCATCCGCGCTGGATGCATCCGGACGAGACCTGCCAGGGACTGAAGCCGCTATGAAACGAGCGGTTGATTACTGCACAGAAAATGCCGGGCCTGACAGTAAGTGGACACGCGAGGCGGTTGAACAATGTGCTTCGTTTCTGGAGCGACAAGGGAGACCTGAGGAGGCTCGGGTGTTGCGTGAAAGACGTGGCCAGTAGAAGGTCGCAGGTTCTGGAGTTAGAAGAGGCTTCGTGTTTGAGCCTATTTCTTCAGACAATTATTTCATCACGCACGAGTTCAAGTCCTTCGGTGAGAATCTTCGGTTCTCCATCGGTGATCAGTACATCGTGCTCATAGTGGGCGGTCAAGGAGCCATCGGCCGAATGGACTGGCCAGGAGTGTCGGCCATCGGGTTGACGCGTATGACCGGTGCCAATCGCGAGCATCGGTTCAACTGCGACCAATGTCCCTGGTTTACAGTATTTGACTCCATCTGGCCATTCCGCCGCGGATTGCGGTGAATTTGAAACGAAAGGGCCGCCGTGCAAAGACTTCCCGATTCCGTGCCCGCCGAGTCCCTGTGTCAAGTGGAATCCATATTTCTGTTCGACGATCTGTGAAACGCGATGTGCCCATGCACCCCATGTGTTGGTCGGGCGAAGCTCTTTTACACCTTCAGCGATCGATTCTTTTCCTGCCGCGAGCAATTTGGCCGCTAGCGCCGAGATTGGCGGCACAAAATATGTCCAAGCCGCGTCACCGATATAGCCTTGGTACCACACACCGATATCGATCTTGACAAGATCGCCTGGACCAATAGGGTCTGTATACGAGCCAGCGGTTCCGTGCACCACGCAATCGTTGACGCTCAGGCAGGCGTGACTTGGAAATGCAGGGCCGCGATGGCCGCGAGGCTTGTAATGAAGGAAGCAAGACCGGCAGCCCAGGTCGTCCAGCGTCTTGGCGACAAATGTGTCGATTTGTCCGAGCGTCATTCCCGGACGCAAAAACTTGGCAAGCCGCAAGTGCGTCTCAACTACTTTTTGTGCCGCGGCATAGGCAGAATCAGCGTCAGCTTTGTGTAGCAAGTACTCTCCGAATCAAAAGGGGCAACGTGTCCCATTGTAGGTATGCGGACGCCGCCCACCTCGGATGATCTTAGTAATGCAAGTGTTTTCAGGGCTTGCGATTATGGACATCTTCGCCACCGACGAAGAGCGTGTGTACTGGGTTCATTCCAAACTCGTATGCAAGGACGCGTTCATCGGTCGCGTTCAACGCCACAATATCGCCGCGTTTTCCGACCTCGAGCGTGCCGCGATCGGTCAAACCAAGTACCGCAGCGGCATTGACCGTTGAGGCGACAATTGCTTCCTGGGGTGAAAGGCCGCAGTATCGTGCCGCGAGCGAGATCGCCATTGGCATTGAGAGGCAGGGCGATGAACCCGGGTTGAAATTAGTCGCGATCGCGGCAGCACCACCTGCATCAATGACTTTTCGCAGGTTGGGATAGCGACCATCAAGGTGGAACCCGCAGCCGGGAAGTCCAACTGCGATGGTTGAAGACTCGCCGAGGAGCTTGAGCTCCGGATCAGTTGCGGCTTCAAGATGATCGCACGAAGCGGCCCCCAATCGAATTGCTTCGGTGATCATGCCTTTGCTGGTGAATTGATCGGTGTGTACACGCAGCGGCATACCAAGCGCGCGAGCGGCATCAAACAACCTGACCGTGTCTTCTTTGGACCATGCGTTGTCTTCGCAGAAGGAATCGATGGCGATACCCGGGAACTCTGCTGCAATTACGGGTAAGGTCTGAGTAATTGTTTTTTCAACGAAGTCAGGAATTGCCGGATCGATGGCGTGCCCCAGCAGTGCAGTCATCACGATCCCGATGGGGAGTTGGCGCGAGACATTCTGAATCGATCGCAACATCGCCAGTTCGTGTTCAAGTGAAAGTCCGTAGCCACTCTTTATTTCGATGGTGGCGGTACCGAATTGCGAGGCTCTGTAGATTCGATCGCTCATCAGTAATTCAAGTTGAGTTGCTGAAGCGAGTCGTGTGGCTCGCACTGTGCTCATTATTCCGCCGCCGGCCTTCAGGAGGTCTTGATAGGAAATACCTCGACGTTTTAGATCCCATTCTTCAAGGCGTGATCCTGCAAAGCATGCGTGTGTGTGGCAGTCGATGAATGCGGGCATTACGACGCGCCCTTCGGCGTCCCAGACATCGATCGATGGGTGCAACCGGCGGAGCGTCGAAGTCACGCTGGACTGAACGCCTTGAATGGTCCCACGATAAATCAGGATATCAGCGTTCGCCTCAACTCCCAGCTCAGACATCGCCGCGCCGCGCCGGGCTACAGATCCCCCGGCGAGAGTCAGGACACGAGCATTACGAATTAGGATGTTGCCATACGCCATGTGGATCGATCCGATAGGCCGCGAAGGAAGGTAAGGAACACATGTGCCGCCAGGCGGGAGGTGCGGCCACCCTCGTCGACGGTCGGATTCAACTCCATGATATCAAAACAACGAACGCGGAGGGAGGCTCCGGCGGCACGAACATGCGGCATCAGGTCTGCAGCAGTCTTGCCCTGCGGATTCATCGCGCTGACCCCTGGTGCAATACTCCCATCGAACACATCCATGTCAAAACTCACAAACAGGTCGCCCGGTGGAAGCGGATCGGTTTGGATTGAATCTGAATCAACGGTGAGCGGGTCAAGGCGTCCGCCATGAGTCTGAAACCAGGTGAACTGTTCTCGGGAGTTTACAAATGGGCTGTACCCATGCAAATGCAGTCGTTTAACGCCACATTCTTCACAGAGCCTGCGAAATGGCATTCCGCTTCCGATTGTCTCACGCACATCTAAGTGGGCATCAAAATATAACCCATTGGCTTTTCCCATAAGCCCAAGCCCATCAAGCACACCCCGCACGAATGCAAAGGTCAGATCGTGCCCGCCTCCAATTGCGATGGGAAACAGACCGGCTTGTACAATGGCCTTGCTTGCTTCACTGATGCGCTGATGGGTTTGCGATAATGCCGAAGCATCGTTTCCGCTGACTGGATGAACATCGCCGGCATCAAAAACCGAGGGCCAATTCCAGCCAACCGGATCACATACGCCGTAACGAGAAAGTGCATCCCTAAAGGCTGTAGGGCCGTGGGCCGCGCCCGGTCTGCCGTTATTGAGCTTCACACCAAGATCATCTGGCAGCCCGAGCAACGCTACCCGACACCCGGTGTGATTGGAAGTCTGAATACCCGCAGCAAATCTACCCGCAGGAATCGCAGGCCACACCGCGGCGGAAGTGTGAGGGAATCGGCTCATGTGCCTGAGTGTAGCCCAACAAGCTCATTTGCCAGTGTGGTAATCGCTGTTGTGAGCACCTCGATAGACCGCACGTACTCAGTCAGATTTAGGTGTTCGCGCGGCGTGTGATCGAGCGAGCTGTCGCCTGCTCCATAGGCTGCAATTGGACAATTCCAAATGGGTGCGACAACGTTCATGTCGCTCGTTCCGGTCTTGTGTTTCGGTGACGGGACCATTCCGCGGCCGCGAATTGCATGCGAAAGTGCGCGAACCACTGCATCTGAGCGATCGCTCTTGTGAGCGTGTTCATGTCCACGAAAGGTGACGGAAACGCGAGCGCTTTCTTCAAGAGCCTGCAACGAGGTTGCAAATTCCACTGGGTCCAAACCCGGCGGCAATCGAAATCCGATGTCTGCGCTGGCGGTCTCATGGTCCTGGTCCGTGCCACAACGAATTACACGCAGCCGCGTTTGCACTTGATCAAAGACACGATCGTGACCTGCGTTTCGCGTCTGAGCTAAAGCTCTTGCCGCGAACCACCAGTCTGTTACAAGTTCAGCAGCGGTTGAAGCTGGACCAGCCGAATGGGATCCCTCGCATTGGGCACTGACATGGGCAAGCAGACGTCCTTTGTAGCCGAGCGTGACTCCATTCACGCCGCTGGGTTCTCCAATGATGCAGGCTGATGGGCGATATTGAGTGGAAGCGAATCGAGCACCTTTGGATGTTGAGGCTTCCTCTTCTACCGCTCCAATCACTACTAAACGAATTCCGGGGGGAAGAGCCGCCTGGGCACCTGCACAGGCAAATGCGGCGAGCGGCCCTTTGGCATCGACACTGCCTCTGCCATGCAGAATGCAGTCTTCGACTCGCACGGGAATATTGCCGGGCACAGTGTCTATGTGTCCCAGAAGAACGATTTCCTTCGCGTCAGGCGACATGTCGCCCCGAATGCCGATAGCGTTTCCCGCTTCGTCGATGCTGGAGGAAAAACCAAGTTGGCGAAGGGCATTGGTGAAAAACTCAACAGCTGCTTCCTCTTGGCGGCTCACACTGGAAATGGAAACCAGCTCGAAGATCAGAGCGATTGCTCGTTCTGCACTTACAGGTTGAGAGGTACGAAGGGCTGTACTCATTCGAACACCGTGCCGTTTCCCGCAAGTGCGCTGGAAATCGGCTCTTGTGCTCTGGCATCACCGATGATGACGCGATGCACTCCACCGGTCAGCGCTTCGCCTGCTCCCATTACCTTTTTCTTCATGCGGCCCTGCGCTGCATCTGCTGCCGCTTCGATGTTGTTTCGATCAACACGCTCAATGAGCGTTGATTCATCCGGAAACACTCTGAGAAGCCCCTTCACGTTTGACAGCAGCAAGAGCGACTCAGCTCTGAGCGCTGCCGCAGTCATCGCCGCCGCGCGATCGGCATCGACATTGATTGGCTCATGGTCGATGCTGATCGCGGGTGGCGACACCACGGGCAACAGGCCCGCGGCAAGGAGTTGTTCCAGTAATGCGATGTTGACAGTGTCTACTGTGCCGGTGAAGTCATCGCGGATCATCGTTGTG
>SXOY01000145.1 GCA_005776545.1 Planctomycetia bacterium
ACGAGGTCGCCATCTTCGCCAGCATCGACAGTCACGATCTCGACTGGGCTTCCGCTCTCAAATTTCGCAGCTGCTACATATTGTCGAATCAAGGCGTGCGACTGTGAACGGGCTGTCGGTCCTTTGAAATCAATCACCAGCCGAAGCGAGGGTACATCCAGCCACATGGGTGGAAAATCGGGAATCAAAACCCCTGCGGGTTTCACCTTCGGCGGCATCAAATCCAGCCCTTTGGGCAACTGCCGCGATTTCACACCGCGAAATTCCTCCTCCGAGAAACAGCCAATGAAACTCGAATAGGGTTCAATCGCCCCCACATGCGCACCACGCAATAACCGACACGAAACTCGCGATGCATGCAACAACACCCCGGTTGGTCCACCAACTGCGGGAAATTCGGTTGCCAGCGTTTCAAGCGAAGGTTCGGCAAGCACCAGGTCGCCGCGCTCCATGCGCTTGCGTGCCCGCCATAGTCGCTCGGAAAAAACTGCATATTCCGCGGCCTTCTCAGCAAGTTCTCCATCAACGCTTGCCACACGGTCCCACGAAATTTCTGAACTTTGCGTCGAGTCCTTTATCACTACCCCATTGATCGAGACACTCATCACCTGTCCGGGCGGACTGATTTCTCGCTCCCTCAGCGTGACGCCGGCCATCACGCTCGCAGCAATCATCGCAAGCAGCACGCTCACGGCCTTCCCCGCTGACTGGCACCCGCAATATATGTGTACGTGCCACCCGATTCGCGTGCAATCCGCTTGAGTAGGCTCTCGCCTTCTGCACTTTCAAAACAGATGCAGTGCACCGGCACGCGATACTCTCGATTCAGGAGCAAGATCATCTCGCCTTCATTTTCTGGGATTTCTCCATCGGTCAGGAAGTAGATCGCATCGGGCCGTGGTTTGAGATCAAATACCAACTTGAATGCAGTTCCAGGATTTGTGCCGCCCTGTGGCCGTAACCCATAAATCTCACCCCGTGCCCAACGTTTCCCTTTGTCATCCGCAAATGTCCACGCACGGCGATTTCCAAGCGGCGTGACATCCGATGAAAACGCTGCCACCATAAAGCTAAAATTTTCCGCCAGCGCGTTGATGCTTTTGGTAAGTTGCTCGCGCAGTTCGGCAATTCTTCCGCCATTGTCACTACCGTCACCCATCGATCCCGAAACGTCGACGATGTAAGCAAACCGCGAACCGCGGGCTTCAATTCCGAAGAAACTTGTACCGCCGCTACCGCCTGAACCGCCAAGTCCAACGCCGCCCTCGCCGCCAACATCGCCGCCGCCTGACACGGTTCCAATGCCACCGAGTTCACTCGATCCACCGGTAGCATCGGTCTCGGCGGAGACATCGAGTCCACCCAGATCAGTCACCGACACTGAAACTTCTGCTGGGATCGTCGGGGTGTCCGTTCCGGGGGCAGCATCCTGAATCTCGGCGAATTCGCCCTCGGTCATCACTGCCAGGCCAACTTCCTCGCCACCCTTCCCCGTTCCAGGGGTTCGACCATCACCAAATCGAATGAAATACGCACCCACCAGAAACAGCGTGTGAATGACGATTGAGAGCGCGATCCCCGCCACCGAAGCGCGCAGGACCCATTTCATGATCACTGCTTGAAGCGTCGGTGGTGCATCTGGATACACCTCAGGTGGACCTTGGCTTGAGTCTCGAAATTGAATCGGGGTCGGCTCCATGCCACTTCTCCTGCAACAACCTTATACCCCGCAACCGCCCCTTTGGTTGCAGCCTTGCTCGGACTTGACCGAATTAGACGCTCAGGGGCTTACCACAGTTCCCACATCTGCCCCGCCAATCACCCGCGCAATATTGCCCGACTTCTTGAAATCAAAGACCAGCACCGGGATCTTGTGTTCCTGGCACATTGCCAGCGCTGTCATATCCATGATTTTCAGGTTTTTTGCGATGGCCTCGGCCATGCTCAGCTTGTCGTACCGCGTCGCTTTGGGGTCCTTCTTTGGGTCTGCCGAATACACCCCATCAACCTTCGTCGCCTTCATCAGGATTTCGCAATCAAGCTCTCTGGCCCGCAGTGCTGCACAGGTATCGGTCGTAAAGAACGGGTTGCCCGTCCCTGCACCAAGAATCACCACGCGGCCTTTCTCCATATGCCGAATCGCCCGGCTCCGGATAAACGGCTCTGCCACCGCACGAATCTCGATCGCACTCATAACGCGGCAAGGAACTCCCAGATTCAGCAACGTTTCCTTCAGCGCCATCGCATTGATCACGGTCCCCAGCATTCCCATGTGATCGGCCGTTGCCTGCGGGATTCCCCCATGCGTGGCGAGTTGTGCCCCGCGGATGAAGTTGCCGCCCCCTACCACGATCGCAACCTGAGTTCCAAGCCCAATCGCCGCCTTCAGTTCGTTGCCAATAACCCCAAGTTCCGCGGCATCCAGCCCAAACCCGCCGGTTTCACACAACGCCTCTCCCGACAATTTCAGCAAAACCCGCCGATATTTTGGCGTCGTTGCGTGTGGTGTGTGGGCAGTCGCCAGGGTGGCAATTGTCATAGAGTGTCTCCTGCGGCGATGATTCGAGTAGTAACCGGACGTATCATGTATATCGACGACGGACCATATGCCGCCTTTTGGAGTTTTGCCCTATGACCACTGATCCAGACACCATTCTCCTCGAAGCCGAAGAGGTCATGAAGAAATCCGCCGACTACCTCCGCTCCGAGCTTCGGGGTATTCGCACCGGCCGCGCTACTTCGGCACTGGTCGACTTCCTTAAAGTCGATTACTACGGCTCGATGCAGGACATGAAAAACCTCGCGAGCATCTCGGTGCCTGAGCCTTCACAGCTTCTCATCAAGCCTTTTGATGTCGGGGCTATTGCGGCAATCCGCACCGCGATCGAAACCAGCGGTCTAGGTCTCAATCCCATTGTCGAGCAAAAGCACATCCGACTGAACGTCCCCGCGCTCTCCGCCGATCGTCGCACCCAGCTCGCGACACGCTGCAAGAAGCTTGGTGAAGAGTCGAAGGTCGCGATTCGCAATGTCCGCCGCGATGCCAACAAACACGCCGATGGTCTGGGCAAAGCTCCAGGATCCAAGCATTACCCTGAGGATGAAATCACGCAACTCAAGGACGAAATCCAAAAGCTGCTCAAGAAGTTTGAGGATGAAGTAGATAAGTTCGTCGAGTCGAAGACCAAAGAAATCATGACCGTCTGATTTCTCAGTCGTTGTCACCCATCAACATATCGCCGACGCCGCCCAGGATTGACCCCTGGTCGCGCCCGCCTTTTCGTGCGCTGGCGGCCATGATCCGGTCGGCCAAGCGTGCAAATGGCAATGTTTGCAACCAGACTTTTCCCGGCCCTCGAAGTGCGACAAAGAACACACCCTCGCCGCCGAACAGCATGTTTTTGATACCCGGCACCATTTGAATGTCGTAGTCGACGCTGGTTTCAAAAGCCACGAGACACCCAGTGTCAACACGCAACAATTGCCCAGGCCTGAGCACATGTTCGCAGATTGTCCCGCCCGCATGAATGAACGCCAAACCTTCGCCAGTTGGTGAAGAGACCTTCTGCAAAATAAAACCTTCGCCGCCGAAAAAGCCCGCGCCAATCTTTTTTGTAAACGCAATATCAACCGTTACGCCGCGGGCAGCGCACAAGAAACTATCCTTCTGACAGATCACCTGGCCGCCATGCTGACTCAATTGCAACGGCACAATCTTGCCTGGATAAGGTGCTGAAAACGCAACATCCGATCTCGTCGATCCGTTGTTAGCGAAGTACGTAATGAAGAACGACTCGCCGACCACCATGCGTTTGCCAGCTTCAAATAACTTCCCGAACAGCCCCTTGCCTTCCGACATCGACATCTGCGTCGCCATCTCGATGCCTTCCTGCATATACAGCATCGACCCCGCTTCAGCCACGCACGCCTCGCGCGGATCAAGCGTCACGATCACTGCCTGCATGTCATCGCCGATAATCCGATAGTCAATCACATCAGTCGCCATATACCCAGTCTCCTAAACCTGTTTCTAATCACTTTAGTCGGAACCCATGTGCCTTGGTTTCACATATGTGTTGTTTGTCTTCCTCTGCGTCTCTGCGTCTCCGCGACCTCTGCGTACATGACCCCGTCCTCTTGCAGCACAACGATCTTCTCCCGGTACTTACCTCGCCGCTTTATCCGCCTCCTGCGCTGCCGCCATCATGTCGCAATACGACACCGCGATCGCCTCGCCCAGCGCTGGCCCGAAGTGCTCCTTCAAGAAATTCACTGCGTGCTGGCACCGCCCAATGTGATACGCCTCTGTCACCAAAGCCTCAAATTCCACAAACGTCCCCAGCGACTCCACCACATCCAGGTGAATCCGCACGTTCTCATACATATACAACTCTCGCTTCTTGCTCACCACCACCCACACCGGCAACTGCTGCGTTCCATATCGCTCCAGCGCCTCTTCCTCAGAATAGATCACAAACTGCGAGATCCGCGGCCGCGCGTGATTCGCACGCTCGTAATACACCCACTCGGGCGGCTCACCCTCGGTCTCTCGCCGCTTCAACCGCCCTGTCGCCAATTTGTAATATGTATCCGTCTGCTTCAATGTCGCAATGAACCCAGCACCCGACAACTTCGCCAGACCGCGTGCCAGACTCAAATCTCGTAACTCATACTTGCATTCCACATTCTGCATCTCTTCCCCCACTTTTCCACACCTCATGCGCGAACCAGCAAGCTCCCGATCTTCTCCTGCATCGTCGCTTGATCCCATATTTCAACACCCAAGTCCTGAGCCTTTGTCAATTTCGAACCTGCGGCCTCGCCTGCAATCAACAGGCTCGTTTTCTTCGATACCGAATCCGAGACCTTCGCCCCTAATTTTTCCAGCGCTCGCCCGAGTTCAGACCGTTCCCACCCTTCAATTGATCCCGTAATCACCACCGTTTTCCCGGTCAACGGTCCACTCGGCATCTCCGCTGCCTTCGCAGGATCGATGTACTCATGGCTCGATAAATCCACTCCTTCACTCCGCAAATCTTCAAACGTGTGTTTCGCGGCCTCCGAATGCAAAAACGCGTGTACCGCCGGCGCAGTATCTATCCCCAGCGTTGTCTCCACCGCAGGCTCGATTAACGCCGTACTCCCCGTCAACGCCTCGCGCTTTTTGGGGCTCATGTTGTTCACCGCCGGTGCCATCAATTGCCACACCTTCGCCGCCATAATCGCATCGTAATCCTTAAACGCTTTTGCCAATGCCCGGCTTGTCGAATCTCCAACATGCCGCATCCCCATCCCCGCCAGCAATCGCGCAAGCCCACGCTTCTTGGCTTCCTCAATTCCCTCAGTCATCGCAGCTATCTTTTTTTCTCCCATCCCCTCCAATTGCATCAACTGTTCTTTGTACTTATGCAACCGGAACACATCCGCAAACGTGTTCAGCGGCACATTTCCCGCAGCGCGAATCAACCGCACCGTTTTCTCACCCAGCCCATCAATGTCCATCTGTCGCCGCCCCGCAAACCAGATCAACTTCTCTTCCATCTGGGCTGGACACGCTTCAGAGTTCATGCACCGCCGCGAGGTCTCCTGCTTTGGATCGTCAGCCGATTCGGGCGGATCCGGCTCAACCGTCCCATCGCACACCGGACATTTCGCAGGCGCAACAATCTTCTTCGCATCCTTCGGCCGCTTCGCCAGGATCACACCCACCACCTGCGGAATGATCTCCCCAGCTTTTTCCACGAACACCGTGTCTCCAATTCGAATGTCCGTCCGCTCCCCGTCCACCTCGGTCCCGGCGTCCAGTATTCTTCCATAGTTATGCAACGTTGCATGTTTCACCATTGTTCCCGCAATCAGCACCGGTTCCATAATCGCCCGCGGCGTAATTTTCCCTGTTTTCCCCACCTGATGCTCAACATCCAGCAACACCGTCGTCTTCCGCTCCGCCGGATATTTGTACGCCACAATCCATCGCGGACTCTTGTTCTTCGCACCCAGCTGCTTCTGCTGCTCAAACGAATTCAGCCGCACCACCATGCCATCAGTCCAATACGGCAACCCCGCCCGCACCGTTGCGAAATCCGTAATCGCCTTCTGAATCTCTTCAAGCGAATGACATTCCTTTACGAACTTGCTCGTCGGAATCCCTGCCGCTTTGAACTTCTTCACCAGTTCGCTGTACGTCCTGGCATATCCCTCATCCGAAATCTGCCCCTTGCCCCACGCCGAAAACGCCAACCTGCGCGATGCCGTCACTTTTGGGTCGAGATTCTTGAGTGACCCTGCCGTCGCATTGCGTGGGTTCATGAACAGATCTTCCCCCGCCTCTTCCTTCTCTTTATTGATCCGGTCAAATTCCGCGGTGGGCATATAAATTTCGCCGCGAACATCGAGTGTTTCCGGCACCTCACCTTCAAGCGTCAATGGAATGGCCCGAATCGCCCGCACCGCATGTGTCACATCATCGCCCGAGGTTCCATCTCCGCGCGTCAGCGCACGCACCAACTCCCCTTTTTGGTAGCGAATGCTGATCGCAAGCCCATCGATCTTCGGGTCCGTCACACACACCATCGACGAATTCCGGCCGAACAACCCGCCGCCCTCAAGCCCACCAACACACCGCTCATACCACTCCTGAACATCCGCCGCCGAATACGTGTTGTCTATCGACAACATCGGCTCATCATGCGGCACCGTTACAAACCCCGCGATCGGCGCCCCACCCACCCGATTCGTCGGACTATTCGCATCCTCCCACTCCGGATGCAACTTCTCTAACTGCGCCAATTCCGCAAGCAACCGATCAAACTCAGGGTCCGACATGATCGGCGCCGCATCCGCGTAATACGCGCGATTTGCCTTGTGCAGGAGCGAACGCAATTCGTGGATTCGAGTGATCGATTTCATGGTTGGCACTAGAGTAGATGGCAAGCCACCTCAAAAACCAGCCCCTACCTGCGTGACTGAATCATTTCCCAGCCCGTTTTCCCCAAAATTTTCTTCGGTGCCCGTGGATCCTCTTCTGCCTGCAACTCCCAGCAGCAATGAATCCCATAGATTTCTTCCGGCTTCATTGTCGGCTTCGTAATTTCAAACATCGCCCACGTTGTCGACCCCACCATGCCCACCCCGACATCCTTCTTGGGTCGATGCTTTGACTTCCCATATTCAAACCTGAACAAACGAGCCAAAATCTCCTTCTTCTGCGGCGGCCAATAGATCTTCCGCTTGTCCTACAAACTGATTGAACTAGGAGCTTCCCCATACTCATTAGGGTGCCGCAGCCAGCTCGCCATCTCACTCATCGCAGCAAAATCCGGCTCTGTCGCACTCTTTGGTATCAGCCCCTTCTTCCCGATCTCATTCAGATACACACAAGCCTGTTCGCTGTAATTACAATCGCTGCACTTCTCTACAAGATACTCAAGTCCAGTTTTGTCGCCCAACTTGGCCGTCGCCCATGCAACTTCCATCTGAATCTCTGAATCCTTGATCTTTCGTGCCAGTTCAATCAGAGACTTTCGCCGCGCTGCAGATAGAAACGGCAGTGCTGCACACGCGCTCACCGCTTTACTGGATTCCTCAGGCTTGACGTTCGTCAGCAACTTTGTCAGCCGTCCTTGCCCCTGCGCCGAATCAAATGGGTGCTTTTTCAATCCATGTTCGCGACATGCCGAATTGGCCGCGTCCAGCAAGCAAAGTCCCAGAAACTTCTCGGGTAGTTTCTTCCCAAGCTCGCCAAAGAGCAGTTCCGCCCCAATATGCCCCTCGCCATACGCCATCAGCGCAACCGACCACAGATACTCATCGCTCGCAAAC
>SXOY01000146.1 GCA_005776545.1 Planctomycetia bacterium
AGTAGTGGATGCCCTCATCCGCGCCAACAAAGACTTCGATTTCCTGATCATTCCCGGGGCTGGTCACGGCGCAGGAGAATCAAACTACGGCCGCCGCCGCAGACAAGATTTCTTCGTCCGCAATCTACTCAACGTCGAACCGCGGGCAAATTGACACACTGCGTCCATGCAACCACCAACGCCAACATGCAACGCCCATCCCCGCTAAAAGAACCGGAAGCGTGAGCGCCCCGGTTGAAAGCCCAACCCACTCCCGGCACTCAAGTGAAAGCGCGGGCGCAGCTCTCACCTACCCGCTTCGTCCTGCATCGCATGTGCGGAAAGCACTGGGCGACGCGGATCGCGCGGCGCTGGCACCCCCGCATTGCTCTCTGGCGGCATACCACCCCCACTTCGAAACTGCCGCCAGTTCCAATATCCGGCGCTAGCGACGACCCACAGCGTCGACACAAGCACAACCAGCGCACATCCGAAGTCAATATGCTCGCCAAACGCGCCGCGGCCAGCACGCACGTCAGCGACGACCCGAATAGCACTCATCACTGCTAGAGCGCCGCAGGGAACAATGATGAGCGTCCACAACATCCATATTCCGCGCTCTCGCTCGTGGCTTTCGATGCAGCTAATCCACATAGTCCCGGCAAACATCACCCCCGCCGAGATCGCGCCAGGAAGCAATTGTCCCGCCACGACACAGCCAGCGAGATATCCAACCGCCAGCAGTCCCGGCATCAGGACGACCCGCTTAATCGAGTCGATTCTCGCCGTCGAAAGCGCTATCCGGTCGATCTGCATCGCTAAATTCTATGGTCGTCGCCGCCGCAACGATTTCTTCTTCAGTGGCTTGCTCTACGTCAAACCTCGCACAGACTGAATCCAGCTTATAACAAATATCCAAAGACCTTACGCACCGCCTCTTGATTCACTCCATCAGTTCCCCTCCATAGGCCTGCCGGGTATCCCATCTCTGTATAGCAGATGGGCTCGGCACCTCGCATTTGCCGGTCGAGATACCCCGGGTTCTTCTCGGTTCCAAGCACGCCGCAGTACCCCAGAATAGCGACTAGATTTTGACGTTCACTCAGACTTCCCCGCACATGCGGTCCAAGCAGTTTGGGGAGCGCTGTCCCCGTTGTCCGCGGCGGGACTTCTCCAATTGCCTGCAAAATGTCTTTCAGCGTCTCGATCGCATCATCATTCGGACGCAAATGCTCCGCAATCGCAAATTGCTCAAGGTCAAACGCGGCATACACGATATCTCTGTGCCGCACCCCTCCCCACTTCAGCCGCTCAAAGTTCAGTACGTTAAGGTCTTCTTTCTCTCCTTTGATTGCACCGTATCCGCAGTGATCGCATACTCCGCGACGCCCTTTAACTTTGTGCGGCGTGAGTCTTGACATGATTGCGTAACTGCCCAGGGCAGACCGCTCGTCCATCCTTCCGTTACGCAGGCTCGCCACGAACGCATCCGCCACCGCCCGCAGCGTCGTCTTCTTCACCGCCTCAAGCACTCGTTTCACAACTTCTGCGTGCGTGTATGTGACCGGATCAAACATCACCCCAGCTCGCTTCGCATATTCAAAGTCCTTCGCCGGCGTGCTGTACACATCCTTCCACCCTCCTGCACTCCAGTACGTCTTGAACAAGATGTTGACGGCGCGGTCATCCAGCATACACAACTCTCTCCTTTCAACTACAAACACATCATTGCTTCTGTAACGTACTCTTCACCAACCGCTCCACACTGTGCACATCCGCAATTCCAAGAAATCCACGCGGCCTCATCACTGGCTGCTCATTCTGTGTGTACCCCGCATCCACCTCCTCAAAAACCAGATCGCCGCTGCCATCGGGCCGTTCGTGCTTACTCATCGTCCCAAGCTGCGATGCCCTATACGAATACACACTCCGCACACTGTCGCGCCAGTTCCCCTCAATAACAATCGCCCGTCGCGGCGTAAGCCCATACACCGTTCGGGCAGCCCGCCTCTTCGCGGCCCAACCAGTCCCAAATGTCAACACGCACCCAATAATCAGAAATGGCACACCAAGCAGCGGAAAGTACACCGGCGGTGGCGATTTGGTTGAAGCCCCCATCATCGCAAACGCCGCACCGATCCACAAAAGCGCGAACCCGCCAAAGACCATCCCAAATACACGCAGCCCTCTCTGCCCGCGTGCAAACGCTTTGGAATCCGGCGCAGCTTTCCACACCAGATTCTCTCCAGATTCCAATTCTCGCTTGAGCGCATCCAGCAATTCCTGCGATGGCTCTCCGGGCATTCTCAGTTCGTCCATGGCACAAGTTTACCCGAGATTTCAACCTTCTGCCATCGCCTCAAGCACCTTACCCGCCCAGTGCTCCTGTGCCATCACTTCCGCATCAATCCACACACTCCGCGGCGTCAATCTGAGCCTTTTCAACCACGTCCGCTGGTTCTTCCCGAACCTACGCGTCTCGATCTTGATCTCTTCAACCGCTTCATCCAGCGTGCATCGTCCTTCGAGATGTTCGAGCAGTTGCTTGTACCCAAGAGCCTCGCACGCTTGCGGCCCCAGTTTCCCAGCGCGATGCAAGTCGGTGACTTCCTGCAGGAAGCCCGCTTCCATCATCGCTTTCACTCGAGCATTGATTCGTTTGTTGATTGCCTCAACAGGCCATAGCAAGCCCACCAGCACCCGATCGTCTTTCCGCGGCAGTTCTTCCCATTGTTTCTGCAACTGCGAAATCGGCGTTCCAGTCTGGCGATACACCTCAAGTGCGCGAATCGTGCGACGCTCATCGTTTGCATGAATTCGTTCAGCCGCGACTGGATCAACTCGTTCAAGTTCGGATCGCAATTCAGTAATCGGAATCTGTCGAAGCGTGTCTCGAAGCGACGCATCTGGTTCAGGACCTTCGAACAGACCATTGAGCAGTGCCATCACGTAGAGGTTCGTTCCGCCGACCACTATCGGAGTGCCGCCGCGAGACTGAATGTCTGCGATCACGCGCTCAGCGCGAGTCAGCCAGTCATGCACCGTGAACGGCTCAATACTCGCCGGATCCACGATGTTCATCATGTGGTGGGGCAGCGCATTGAGTTCTTCGGGCGACGGCTTGGCAGTGCCAATATCCATGCCGCGGTAAATCGTGAAAGCATCTGCGCTCACGATCTCGGGGCCTGGCACTTGCGCAGCGATCGCCATCGCCAACGCGCTCTTGCCGCCAGCAGTCGGACCAACGATGATGGGAAACCGCTTTGTCACTTGAGTTCAGACCGGACGCGACCAGGTGACTTCCTTGTCTTTTTCCAGCATTTTGGCGGCGTTTCTAGCGCATTCTTCGCAGATCCATGTGCCTTGTGTCATTGGGCTTTCCCACGCAGCACGGTCTTTGTGTTGCAGGCACATCACACAACTTCCCAGATCACCCATCGGTCCGCTCGGCGGATCGCTCAGGACCGACATGCGATAGGCTAGTGATAGACAACTGCCGCAGATAAGCGAACCTTTGTGTCCTTCTACCATGGGCCGATCTTCCGACCAGGCCTGCATGCAGAAATCACATTTGAAGTAGTCGTTGCCATCGGCATCTGTGTCATGCATGTGTATTTCTCATTCCTCTTTCATCGCCCCGATCAATTGATGCCGCGTTGATGGCGCGTCAGCAATTGATATACCTCGCACCGTTTCAGTAATTCGTCGTGCCGCCCAACATCCACAATTCGACCTTGATCCATCACCACAATCCGGTCTGCTGAGAGCATGGTGCTGAGGCGATGGGCGACGATCAGCGTTGTCCGACCTTGTGAGAATTCATTGATCGCTGCGTTGATTTGTGCCTCCGAATCTGCATCGATCATGCTGGTTGCTTCATCCAGAATCAAGATCGCGGGGTCACGGAGAATTGCCCGGGCGATTGCAATTCGCTGACGCTGGCCACCAGACAAACTCGCGCCCTGTTCGGCCACTTCGGTGTCATAGCCTTGGGCGAGTTTGGAGATGAAGTCGTGTGCTCTCGCACGTTTTGCTGCATCCACGATCTGATCTTCAGTCAATCCGGTGGCCGCCCCGTAGGTGATATTTCCACGAATTGACCTTTTGAACAAGACAGTTTCCTGGGTCACCACACCGATCTGTCGGCGTAAGCTGCGGATATTGAAATCGCGGATTTTATTTGCGTCGATCAGAATTCCGCCGCCATTTGCAGTGGGTTCGAAGAGGCGGGGAACAAGCGAGAGCAAGGTGGTTTTGCCACAGCCATTGGGTCCCACAATGGCAACTTTTTCGCCATGCTGGATGGTGAGGTTGATATCAACCAGTGATGCCCGCTCGGAACCTTGGTAGCAAAAATGCACATTCTGGAACTCGATCGCATTGCTGTGACGCGGGAGCTTTGGCAGGCGGGAATCATGCCCTGGCTCTGGGGTTGATTCCATCAATTCCCGCAACCGCTCAGCGCCGCCGCTGGATGCCTGAATGTCATTGACCAGTCCCGACAAGGGCTTGAAACTCGCGCCCGCAGCACCCAGTGCAACCAGGACGGCAATCAGGGTTTCGCCGCTAAGATGGCCGTCGAAGATGGCTTTGGCCGCGACCAGAATCAGTGTGCCAAGAACAAGGATTGTCAGCGTTTCAACAAGCGGGCTTGAGAGTGCCCGGGCGGTCCGGACTTTATTGAGTTCCAGCATCACCTTCTTGTTGATGCGATGAAAACGACCTGCTTCAAATCGTTCCGCGGAATGGACCTTGACAACGCGCAGCCCTTGCAGGCTTTCGGTGGCCGCCAGTTGCATTTCAGATTGCGAGACCAGTGCCTTCTTGCTGTATCGCCGGATGCGTGTGCCCAGTTTCTTGATCACCAGGAACATGATCGGAGCGACGATCACAGTTCCTAATGTTAATTGCCAACTTATAACAAGTGCAGCGACCAGTGCGCCTACACCCTTGACCGCCTGTGAGACAGCTTTGCTCACGAGCGCGGTCATTCCCTGCGAAAGCGAGTTGGTGTCGTTCACGATGCGACTGATGACATCAGTTGCGCCGCCCTGTGCATTTCCCGCGCTGCTGCGCACCACCAGCCCCAGAGGCAAGCGAAGTACACGGTGAAAGGCCTCTCTGCGAATCGCCGTTGTCGTTTTATTAACAAGTGTCAATGACAGATAGGCATGGAGGAAGTTCGCGGTTGATCCGATCACCGTCAGCAGTCCGAGCCATGACACGATAAACGTAATGCTCGACCAGGGAGTGGTGGGAAGTTTTTCGATAGCCCATGCGGGTATCTTGGTCGTGTGTTTGGGATCGCTATTGAAATCGATCGCCTGCTGTGACAGCGCGCGTCGGGATTCTGCTTTGCTGCTCAATACCGCGTTGATCACCGGGGTAGCACCAACCAGGCCGCCGGCGAGGCTTCCGCCGGAAACAACCGCAAAAATCATGGCTGCGATGAGAAGTTTTTTGTAGCGAAGCATCCGCTTGGAGAATTCCCAGAACGGATCGCCTTTGGCTGTCCCAAGTTGGCGGGACGTTGGCAGGCTCAATCGTCATCCTCGAAATACTCTGAGACCTCTTCGGGTGTTGTGTCCTTGGGAGTCTTGGTCTTGACCTTGGCGCCGCGGCGTGCCGCGAATCCTTCGGTAAATGACCCAGCCTCAGCCAATGGACGTTCATCCTTATCCGCATCAGTCTTGCGTGCACGCACGTTGAGCTTGATCGGCACTTCAGAGAATGGCAGCTCTTCGCGGAAGCGATTGACCAGGTAGCGCTGGTACGTCTGAGTGAACATCGCGGGCCGATTGACAACCAGCGCGATTTCCGGCGGGTTGGTCCCGACCTGTGCAACGTAGTAGATCTTGGCGTGTACACCCTGCTTGTCGCTGGGCGGACGAAGTTCGATGAGCTTACGGATCAGGCGATTGAGTACGCCTGTGGTGACGCGGGTCTCTGACTGCTTCTGCATGTCGAAGGCCAGGTCCAATGTCTCTTTGACATTGAGGCCTTTTTTTGCGCTCATGAATGCGATTGGTGCGTGCGACAATCCGCCCAGTTCGCGGCGAAGATATTGCTCGTAATCTTCGGGAGTGACTTCGGTGCCTTTGCGGCCTTTCTTGCCGCGGGCGCCACCTTCATCGCGGTCCCACTTGTTCACAACGATGATGACTGGCTTGAATGCTTTTTGGCACATCATTGCCAGTTGCTCATCGACTTGACTCAGTTTCAGAGTCGCATCGATCAGGAGCATGACGACATCTGAGCGGTCGATCGCACGCTTGGCGCGATCGAGGGCGTAGACCTCAACCATGCTCTGGAAGCTCTTTTTGCGGCGGAGACCTGCGGTGTCGATCGCGACAATCGAGCGGCCATCGAGTTCAAAGCGAACGTCGACAGCATCGCGGGTGGTGCCTGCGATTTCACTCACGATCATGCGCGGCTCGCCTGCGAGGGTGTTGACCAACGTGCTCTTGCCAGCGTTGCGCTTGCCGATGATGGCCACCTGCAGATCAGCTCGGCGGGCTTTTTCATCTGTGTTGTCGGGCAACGCTTCATACAGGAAGTCCTGCAACTCGCGGCGCATGTAATTGTTCTTTGCAGAACAGAGCCAGGGTTGACCAAAGCCAAGACCGGCGAGTTCCTGAGCGTGACTTTCCCAGCGCGGTCCATCGACCTTGGTGGCGACGACTTGCACGTTGAGTTTCTTGGCTTTGGCGCGAGCTTCTTTGCCGGGCTTCTTGCCTTGAGCCTTCTTGGAAGATGGACCGAGTTTGCCTTCGCGCAAAAGCTTGGCAATTTCCAAGTCGTGCGGCGTAATGCCTGCCTGGGTATCGACGGCAAAGAGGACAAGATCGGACGTCTCGATTGCCGCTTCGATCTGTGATTCGATGTCGCCGGTCAAAGTTGCCAAGTCGGCGCCGACATCGTCGTAGCGTTCACCCTGGGCGACATAGACGCCGAAGCCGCCGGTATCGATGAATTCGACGGGCTTGGTAGCTTCGCCGGAGTTCTTACCTTTTGGGTGCTGGAGTTCGACGATGGCAACAACGCGATCGCGCGTGACACCCGGAGTCGGGTCCACGATGGAGACTTTGGAACCCGCGAGCATGTTGAGCAGCGAGCTTTTGCCCACATTGGGGCGACCGACGATAGCGACGCGAGGAATAGGCATAATGAGGTGACAAGTGTATGCGTTGTGATTTCGTTTGTATGGTTGGCTCTTGTGCGGCGGGGGGTTGGCTCTAAGGCAAAGTACTGAGTGCTGAGTTCTGAGTGTTGTGTGATTGCGGAGGGAACCCAGAGTTTGGGAGTTTCTTCGTCGCTGCTTGGCTACTAGAACGCTCGGGTTCGGCGGAGAGATCACGTGCAGAGTCTGGTGCGAAAGGCGATTCCTGACACTTGGTCGGTGATGGAAATGGGGATGAAGCTGAAAACACTGCTGGAAATTGAGACTCGCTGGGCACAGATTCGATCTTGGAACGTTGCGTTTTGGAGGGTGCGATCGTTGCGGCGGCGAAGCGGCCGAGTTGGGAGGTGGCGAGGCGGAGGTAGTTGATGGCCTTGGCGTGTAGTGGTTCGTTGATGATGCCGCTGGAGGGAATGCTGGTCTGACGGATGAGATCGGTGCAGACAAGTTTGAGTTTGTCCATCGCGAAATCGCGGGCTTTGAGGGCGGAGACCACCAGGGAGGCGCGAATGGTGTCGTGCATTTCCTGAATCGCTACGCGAACGGAAGCGGATGTCAGAAATTCGACGACTTGGAGCGGCGTCAAGGCGAACTGCTTTTTCAGTGCGGCGATTTCGCAGTGGTTTTCGAGGAAGAAGAGGAGGTAGCAGGCGTGTTGGCTTGAGATGGTGGTTGGGATTGAGTTGGAAACGATTGATTGGTTGAGTGTGTTTTTCATGTCCTGAAGATAGAAAGTTAGGCGGGGCTTGGCAAGTCGATCTTTTTTCGAAAACACACATTTGGGCCTCAGACTGACACCAGGTGTCAGTCTGACTGGGTTTTTGATATGAATAAATCTGAAAAATGGGGTTTTGGTTTTGGGTGAAAATGAGCAGTTTTGTGACCGGATGCATGCCCAGTCGGTGCATTTCGGGAGATTCCTCCGCCCCGCCGGGGCGGTTTTGTCAGGGAGACTCACTACGGGTTGCGCGGTGCCCAAAGCGGCATCGCTTCACCCGTAGCTACATCCGCGCGCCCTCGTTGAGGGCGAGGATGTGGAGGAAGAGGGAGTCGATGCATTAGAAGCGAGGCGTTGGGGGTTGCGAAGTGTGAATGTGAAGGGAATCAGCAGCCCTGTGCGAAGGCATTTACGAAATCGAGGTAATCGAAGAAATCGAGGACAGTGTCAGCGTTGAAATCGGCGGCGGGGTCTGATGTGCTGAACGCGCTGACGAAATTGAGGTAGTCGAAGAAGTCTGTGATTGCGTCGCAGTTGAAATCGGCGGGGCAGATGGTCAGAGTTGCGGGATTGCGGAGTATGGTCGCTCGACGGCCGGGGCAGGATCAGAGCAGAATACAAAGCTGGCGACAATCAGGAAGTGGCCTGCGAAGCGTTTGCAGACACTCATGTGGATCAATCCTCTTTCTGCGATGCTTTAAGTAATGGCGATCACCGATGCGCAGACGGATACCCGACACTCGCCAGCGAAGGTTCGAATCCCTCCGCCGGACTCCATGCGAGAGAGGTGCGAGTAAGTGGCCACGATGGCGGCGTACTAACGCAAAATCTTCAGCCAAGTTGGAAATCGACGATGAAGTCGAGGTAGTCGAAGAAATCGATCACGGAATCTGCGTTCCAATCCGCCGTGCAGAGGTTGCCAGTGAAGGCGCTGATGAAGTCGAGATAGTCGAAGAAATCGAGCGTGCCATCGGCGTTGAAATCGGCGGGAGAATCGTTGAAGACGCACCAGCAGGCCCGCACCCACGCGGTGTGCGACTCGCTATTGGCCCAGTAGGTTGGGTCGCCAAAGTAAAGAAGCGATTCGCTGGACTCGACAGGGCCCAGTGATGGGAGTGTCAGTCGCGGCACATCGTCAATCCAGAGAGTCGCGCCTGTTCCGCCATCTGTGTGCGTGAGGGCATAGACATGCTGAGCATCGGTGGTATTGAAAGCAAGCGTGACCGTGTTGGGGCTGTTGTAGTTGCCGAAGGCGGTGTTCGAAAGAAATATTTCGCTGCTTCCCAATCCCACCCAAAAGAGCCGGCCGTGAACGTCGTTGACTGCAAGCGTGTATCCCGGCCGCGGCCAGCCGGTCTGCGGGTTCACGCTGTGGTCGGGCGCAGAAAGGATGCGGACGCTGGCAGCCACGTAAAAATCGTGTTCGAAATCAACAGCGATGTCGTTGCGCTGCCACCAGACTCCGCCGCCCGCCAAGCCGGTGGCGGCGAAACCCAGCGTGGAAAGGTGAAGCAGGCCACTGGCAACACCCGAGGGATATGACATCGGCGGATTGATATCTTCGATACGCCACCAGCATTGATCTTCCGGGAGCGTGCCGCGAGAAGCTTCAAAGGAGGTGTCGGGCGAGGCAAAGACAGTGCCTGCACACATGGTGAAAAGTGTGACGGGAATCACCTGTTTCATCAAATGCTCCATGAAAAGACTCCGTACGGAAAGCAGGCTGCACCTGCAATCTACCAGAATTCAGCGGGCGAGCCAATGCGAATATGGGCTCCCAATGAAAAACCCCGGCAATCGCCGGGGTCTTTGGATTGTCCGAATCGCGGAGCGAAGTGCCTTAGCCCTTCATCTTCTCGGCCTTGGCCTTGGCATCGTCGAGTGTGCCGACGTACATGAACGCGCCTTCGGGGAGGCTGTCGCCTTCGCCGTTGCAGATGCGCTCGAAGCTGTCGATCGTCGCATCCAGCGGCGAGTCGACGCCCTTGAAGCCGGTGAACTGTTCGGCAACGTGGAAGGGCTGCGAGAGGAATCGCTCAAGCTTGCGGGCGCGGGAGACGGTGAGTTTGTCATCTTCAGAAAGTTCATCGACGCCGAGGATGGCGATGATGTCCTGGAGATCTTTGTAACGCTGAAGGACGCGCTGCACGCGAGTGGCGACGGTGTAGTGGCGCTGGCCGATGATTTGCGGATCCAAGATTCGCGAGGTTGAGCCGAGAGGATCGACTGCGGGGTAAATGCCCTTTTCTGCGATCGAACGTGAGAG
>SXOY01000147.1 GCA_005776545.1 Planctomycetia bacterium
CAAAACTCCGCTGGCGAAAATCGCCGCGGAACAGGATTACGGAACTGGCAGCGCGGGGATGAAGGCCTGGAGCAAGCACTTCCATTACTGGCGAATGGATTGGGATGAAACCAAGATCACTTTCTACGTTGATGGCCGCGAACTGAATTCTGTTGATCTCACTAAGACGATCAACGAGACCCCGGATAAGGCCAATCCGTTTCACTCGCCGCATCACATTATTCTGAATCTCGCGATCGGTGGCACTTCCGGCGGCGATCCTGCTGGAACTGAATTTCCAAAGACGTTTGAAGTTGATTGGGTGCGGGTGTACCAAAAGCCGACAGCAGAAACGGTTGCCACGGTCAAGCAGAAAACACAGCGAGAAATCGACCAGATGCGAGCGTTTTCGGGGATTCGGCTGCGTCAGAATCCCGAAGGCGTAGTCATCGGCAGCGTGCAGCCTGGACCATTTGGCGGCGATGGATACAGGTCGCCCTCGGTCTGGCGAGGTGATTTTGTTGTGTCTATCAACGACAAGGCGGCAGACCCTGCGAGTTTTTCTGCGCTCATGAAATCACTCAAGCCGGGAGATGACTTGAAGATTGTGTATCGTCGAGGTGCAAAGGCCGACCCACTTGCCGCAGTTCCGTTGGGTGATCCGGCGGGTGTAGAAAATTCGGTAACTGTCAAACTCGAGAATGCGCTTGAGTGGATGGGAACGCTTGGTGAGGGATTGGGTGCTCGGACAATTGCAGAAGTCACTGAGGGAGAGTTTGAGAAGCAGCTTTTGACGGCTGCGGATGACCTGGCGATTCGCAAAGAGCCTGGTGGAGTTGATGCGCAGCTTGCGTATTTCGCCAAGGTTCAAGATTCGATGATCGATCCAAATTCGGTTGCGGCGGTGGTGCAGGCGTTCCGGCGTCCGCTGAGTCTTGATGCGGTTGAAGCTGGGATCAATTCAGATGTTCGGGCGTTCGCGGGTGCGGGCGATGATCTCGCGGCGATTGTGACTGCAGCCGGAACGCTGGTTTCAAAGACGCTTGATGTGGCGCCGTCGAGCACGAGCAGCGCTGCAACTACACGCGCAACGCGTAAGTCCGCCATTGGTTTGATTCGTGCATTGCGAGACAACGTCACGCCTTCCGGGCCTGATCTCAAAGAACAACTTGCGTTTATTCGCAATGCAGCAGCTCTTGCGACGCCTCAGAACGCCAGGTTGCCACAGGTTGCCACCGTGGTTGGCAATCTGCAAACCTTTGCTGCAGCGGCAGTTACGCCTCAGGTTGCCAGGGTGCCAGCAGATTTGAAAGAACGCGTCAACGCGGCGGCGAAAGGTGAAGTTCTGGCCGCACAGCTTGTCGGCGATCAGCTTTGGATCGTGTGCGGCCCTGGTGCCAACACCTATGACATGTCTCGCATCGCAGCAGTCTTCGATGTTGGTGGCGATGATGTATACAACTACCCGATCATCTTTGAAGGCGACACGCAGATCATCATCGATGTTGCGGGGAATGATCGCTATGAGTCATTTGCTGATGGCGCTGGACCGGCAACTGGGTTCTTCGGCATTTCAATCATCGATGATCGCGCTGGAAACGATACGTATGTTTCCAAGTTCCAGTGCTCCATTGGCACTGGAGTCGGCGGCGTAGGTTTGCTTCTGGACCGCGCAGGTGATGACCGCTACGAAAACTCTGGACCGGGCGCAGGTTGGTCGCAAGGTGTCGGGTTCTATGGCACAGGGATCATTCTCGATTGCGCGGGAAATGACACGTACGTAGGCGAGAAACTTGCGCAGGGAATCGGAGGCCCGCGCGGGTTTGGTGTCATCATCGATGCACGTGGAACAGACAGTTACAAAGCCAACGGCCCAAGTTTCAAGAGTGTGTATGGAACTCCCGGCATTTTCGTCGGGATGAGCCAGGGCTATGGCTACGGAATCCGCGGCTACGCAAGTGGGGGAATCGGCGCGATCTATGACTTCGAAGGGGATGACACATTCGACGTCGGCGAATTCGGCCAGGGGTGCGGCTACTTCCAGGGATTGGGAATTCTCCACGATCATGCGGGGAACGACAAGTATCTTGGTCAGCGATATGCACAAGGAACTGGCGCACATCAGGCCGCGGGGATCTTGGTCGATGATAGTGGCAACGATTCGTATTCATGTCCCGGTCCGGCGGGTCAGGCCGCCGCGTGGGATCAGACGGTTGCGATGCTCATCGATCGCGGGGGCGATGACACGTACAGCGCTGGCGGACTGGCGCAAGGTTCGGCCGCGCAACAAGCAATCGGAGTCCTCATCGATCTCGATGGAACTGATTCATACATCGCGGGTGGACAAGCGCAAGGTCAGGGCGGCGACAACACATATCACTACGATGCGGACAAAATGTTCAGCTTCAGCGCACTCTTTGACCTGGGCGGGAAGACTGATACGTACTCCACTAAACGAGAGAACTCGCAGCGCCAGAAGACCGGGCAAAGGAAGGATGCAACACCCGCAACCTCGGATCTCTATGGGTTGTTTGTGGACAAATAAACCGAACAAAATCCTGGTCGGATGCTGCTAGAAATCAACTATGATCGATAGAAACGCTTTCTATCGATCAAAAGCAGGCGGTTCTTGATCGATTGGGTTTCATGCGTCGTACATCGGTAACCATGAATTTAGATGAAGGGGCAACTGAGGTGGATAGTCCAGTACAGGTTGTCGACAAGAAGTGTATTCATTGCGGGTACTCATCCGCTGGGCTTTCGGAGAAGTCAGTTTGCCCAGAATGTGGCCAGCCTTGGCGCGCAGGTGTTGGCGCGATATTTCTTCAACTGCGGTACCCCAAGCTCACATTCTTGTTGGTGGCGGTGATAGTTGTTGGTGTCATTGCCCGTGGAATCTTGCTGGACTACAGCGAGCGAAGTAAGTGGCCTATATCCAGACCAAATCCAGGTGCGTGCATTGTTGCCAATTCCAACGGCAATACCCGCGCTCGCGCTGCTCAGATTGTGCAGGCGATAGAGCAATTCGAGCGCGTGAACCGAGTCTCTCCGGGAGCACTGCGACAGTTGAAGCCCACGTACATCGACAAAATTCTCCAGCCGATTTCTCCAGTGGAAAAGTGGGAATATGTTGGTGGTACTCCGCGTGGCTGGTCCCTCTATTACAAAGACCCCGACAAAATCACCTACTGGGTCGAACACGCGTACACCTCTACTTCCCGAAAATGGGAGTCCAAGGAGGATGGCTTCTGATTTGCCCGCAGAGATTGGCCCGCCATTTGCGAAGCAACCCTTTGATGATCAGTGATTTGGTAAATGGTGGTTCGATCCCAGTCCTGGAAATGACCATGCGATTCGCAGGTCAGCGCCAACGCCTGATCGCCCACAATATCGCCAATGCTGAGACTCCCGACTTTCAACCTATGGATGTCTCGGTTTCCAGCTTCCAGAAGATGCTGGGAGAGGCGATCGACAAGCGGCGGCAAAGTGGACGCGAACTTTCTGGTCCCCTCTCCTGGGGGGAAACTCCTGAGATCAAGAAGAGGACGGATGGGACTCTGAAACTCCAGCCGGCAACGCCGCAGGACAACATCCTCTTCCATGATCGCAACAACCGCGATACAGAACGGCTCATGCAGGACAACGTGGAAAACGGGCTGGTCTTCCGCATGTCATCAGAGCTTCTTCGCAGCCGGTACGACATCTTGCGTTCGGCGATTGCCCAACGTGCTTAGTGCAGAATGATCGATGCCCTTTCCTAGTGCCTAGTGCCCAATGCCTAGTGCCTGTCTGACCTGGAGCGACTCACCCAAGGACCAACTATGTACGGAATCCTCGATATCTCGGTCAGCGGCATGGTTGCTCAGCGAACGCGGCAGGCTTCAATCGCCGCCAATTATGCGAATAAGGATGTGATTCTGAACTCCGATGGGGTCAGCGAACCCTACCGCGCCCGCAAGGTGTTCTTCGGTCCAGGCGATCCATCGGCGACAACGTCGTTTGGTAAGGCATTGGGAGTGCATGTCGCCGAGATTGAGGAAGATCAGTCACCGACCCAGTACAAGTGGGATCCGGACAACCAGTTAGCGAACAAAGTGGGGCCGTTCACGGGATATGTTCCGCTGCCCAACGTCAATCCGGTGGTCGAACAGGTGAACATGATGGAGGCTTCGCGGGCGTATGAAGCCAATGTTGCAGCCGCGGATGCGACCAAGTCGATGATTGCCGCTGCACTGCGTATGCTCGTCTAATATTTGGCCTCAACTGGCACGAAAAGTGCGGAGGTTTGAGGGGGTTCTAGCTTTTGGTATTCCCTAATGCCTGATGCCTAGTGCCTAATGCCTGTACGATCGAGAGCGACACGAGAGAAGTAAAAATTATGGACCCGCTTGGGTTTATCAGTGGATCACAAGGCGCGAATCGATTTGCACCTGCTCAAAGACAGCAGAGTGATGCCAATCAGCTAGGCTTCAAAGATGTTCTGCTGAAGAATCTGAACGAAGTTAATGAGCTACAGGTCGATGCGAATCGGGCGATTGAAGATTTGCAGGCAGGCCGCCGCGATGATTTTGAAGGCGTGATTCTGGCGACACAAAAAGCAGACACGGCGTTCCGCATGCTGCAGAGCCTCCGCAACAAAGTGGTTGAGGCGTACGACGAAGTGAAACAGATCCGCGTCTGAATAACGCGACTCAGTAGCCAATACGCGCAGGTTCGGCAGGCAATCCTTGCGCCCAGCGCAAGGTTCGATTCAATTTCAAGGCGATGCACTCCATAGACCGAATACACCCAGTCGGTCACTTCGGTACTTCATCTGCGGAGCAGGTGAACTTTTCAGGCATGGAGGCCACACGTGGGTTCGCTACGCCTTGCACTAGCATCGATTCGCAAGTATCTGGGCGAGATGTCAGGTACACACTTGCTGCTGATCATTTTGGTCGCTGTCGTGATCGGCCTCATGTCATTAGTTGTAAGTCAGGCCACTGGTAAGCCTGAATGGGTTGAATTGCTGCCGGGCGCATCACAGTCTGAGCAGCAGGCCGCGGCATTGGTACTCAAAGAACAGAATATCAAGTACCGTGCGATCACGGTACTAGAAGTGCCGCCTGATCTTGAATGGACTGCTCGTGGTGTGTTGGCCGAGGCTGGTCGGCTACCCCAGGATATCTCCACCCTTTTCAAGAACACGCTCGAAAAACAGACTTGGTACACATCGCGGCATCAAAGCGATCAGTTCTACAACATGGACCTGAACAACTTTCTTGCCCGTCTGATCTCGAATTTCAACGGGGTCAAGACTGCACAAGTCGTCCTGGATTCCCCGCAGGCGATGGGGCTGGGTTCGGCAGTTCGCAGACCATCGGCTGCGGTAACGGTGTGGATGCGGAACAACAGTGTTTTGAGCCAGAGCACAGTTGATGCAATTGCGGGGCTGATCGCAGGTGCGAAGGCGGGGATGGATGTCTCGAATATCAAAGTGATCGATGCGTCAACAGGCCGCCAGCGCAGGCCAACTCGTGATGATGAGATGCTGGCGACGACGTACATGGACCATGCCAAGAAGGTCGAAGACCAGATGCAGATGAAGTTGAGCGACCTATTGGCCTATATCAATGGGGCAACAGTCGCTGTCACCGCACAGGTTGATGTCACAAGCACCACCGCAAAGATCACCAAAGCACTGCCAATGGGTGAGGGCACGGTTTCACTCATGAAGAAGGAAACCGGCAACAAGACAA
Organism: Planctomycetia bacterium; assembly: GCA_005776545.1. The sequence goes on from SXOY01000147.1 coordinate 5,718, forward strand.
CCCAGACCGATGGCAAGAGTGCAGCCGAACCTGGGCCGCGGTCGAATCAGGCGGCAGATATCAGTCGTTCCTCTGCGGGTAAGGGAACCAAGATGGACACGGAGACAACCGAAAGCGAATTTGATTCCAAGATCGGTACCGAGGAACGGAACATCGTTGACCCTCGTGGAATGCCCACGAGTTTTGTGGCCAGCGTGAATGTGCCCAAGGGGTACATTGTCAATTTGCTCAAACCTCCGGCAAAGCCCGGTGAAACGCCCGACCCGGCGAAACCCGATGTGCAGCCCACCGATCCGGAAATCGATGCGAGATTCAAGATTGAGCAGGCATCGATCATGGCTTCACTCAAGCCACATTTACGCACGCACTCGGCGGAGGGCGTTGTTGAGGGTGAAGTGGTTGTTTCCCTTGTGCCCGGAGAATACATAGCGACTTCGGTTGGCACAGCGGGCGGAGGAATGCCGGGGCTGGGGATGCTGGCAACTGGCGGCGGCGGTATGGGAGGATTCTCGCTTGGTGCGGGGCTGATTGACAAAGCCGTGGTTTCGGTGTTGGCAATCGCGGCACTGACGATGATGGTGATGATGGTGAAGAAGGCAGGCAAGAAAATAGAAATGCCAACGGCGGAGGAACTGGTTGGTGTGCCGCCGGATATGGAAGTGAAGTCTGATGTTATTGGCGAGGCGGCGGAGGGCGATACGCCGCTGGAGGGCATTGAAGTTGATGAGGGAGCGGTGCAGAAACAGAAGATGCTGGAGAGTGTGGGCGAATTTGTGCAGGGGTCGCCTGAAGGGGCGGCAAAGCTGGTGAAGCGGTGGATGCAAGTTGAAGGCTAAGTCACGTTGAGAACGGAGCAC
>SXOY01000148.1 GCA_005776545.1 Planctomycetia bacterium
AGCGACAAGGTCACGATCCATGAGCCGGGGCTTTTCTTTGCACAGTTGCTGGGGGAAGAACTGATTAAGAAGGGCGTGAAAGTCGCGAACCTGGAGAGAATCGAAGGAAGTACACCCGCGATTCGGTTTGTGGGGAAAGATGAACAACTGGGCAAAGGCCGCACAATTGCGGCAATTACGACATCGATGGCGGATGCGATGCGTCGATGCAATGCCGACAGCTACAACTTGTATGCAGAAGCATTCTGCAAACGCATCGGCCATGAAGTGACTAAGGAGCCGGGCAGCTGGTCAAATGGATCCGCGGTCACTCGCATATTGCTGACCGAGAAACTGGGGCCGCGTTTTGCGGCGACGACCACACTTGCGGATGGGTCGGGCATGAGCCGCATGAATCAGGTGGCACCGGAAACGATCTCGCACTGGCTCAAAGCAATCGCGAAAGATTCAAAGATTGCCGATGCGTTCACCGAGAGCCTTGCGACGACCGGGCAGGGGACACTCAAGAAACGCTTCGCGGATGTGAAGCTCAAGAACGAATTGCGGGCCAAGAGCGGGTATATCTCTGGCGTGCGTTGCCTCTCAGGATATGTGATCAGCAAAGAGACGGGTCGCAAAGTCGCGTTCAGTATTCTGGTGAATAACGCAGAGAAAGATGAAGAAGATCGCTCCGCACTGAAATTGCACGAGGGTGTTGTGCAGGCGATTGATAAGTGGCTGTCGAGGCGGACTGAGACGGCGGTTGGGCAAGGCGGGTAAAGAGATGTGTCCAGTGTGTCGCTCTGGACAATACAGGCATTAGGCACTGGGCACTAGGCATTAGGAAATCAAAGACATTCAATCGAGCAGGTGTTTTGCTTTGGATTGAGTCGCCTCATCCATTTTGATGATTGGTGGCCAGGCGCGGACTGGTTGGCCGTTGCGAGCTTCTGCGGGGACTTTTGATGTTGCATCGAAGCCGCGGCGGATGATGTGGCCTGCGCTGTTGCGTTGCTCGACACTGTCTCTGCTGGCATCGCAGTTGGCACAGAAGTGGAACATAGCTTGATCGAAGTTGGACGGATCTACGCCATCCCCCACTGCCACAATGAAGCGAGGCAGCTGGTGGGCCTCGCAGATGGCGAGAGCTTTTTCGAGTATGCGAATGCCATCACCGGGTGCATCCTTGGTGATACTCAGAAACGCCCAGCCTGTGCCGCAGGATTGGGGAATTGCTGCTGCGACAACACCGTTGATTCGAGCAAGCTGAGACTCCAGACTTGCAGCTTCGAGCGGTGACAGTTGCGAGGTCTTGAGGTCAGATATTGGGATTCCTGCAACCTCTTCGCCGGGGATAGGGCGAGTTGCATCGAATCCCATTTTCATGCCTGCGCCAAGGCGCGGGGCTGCGTGATCGAGAATGTCGAGCGGGCCGTTGACGGTTTCGATGCCGCGGCCGGGATGACAGTTTGTGGCGACTGCGCTGAGGACCGCGGCAGTATCGTGAACATCGACATCGCTGTCTACGACAAAGATGTTCTTGGTCCAGGCCATTTGGCCCGCGCCCCAGATTGAGTGCATGACGCGGCGGGCTTGCAGCGGGTACGCCTTCTTGATCTTGATAAACGCAGCGTTGTGGAAAGCACCGAACATGGGGAGGTCGTAGTCTTCGATGTCGTGCACAAGCGTCTTGAGCAGTGGCAGGAAGAGTCGCTCGGTTGCTTTGCCGAGGTAGTAGTCTTCCTGCGGCGGCAAGCCGACGATGGTGGTTGGATAGACAGCTTCGCGCCGGTGCGTGATGGCGGTGACTTCGAGCAGCGGGTAGCGATCGGGCATCGAGTAGAAGCCGGTGTGATCGCCGAAGGGACCCTCGAAGACTGCGCCAGGGCCGAGCGGCTCGCCGGTGCGAGGATCGAACCCGATGAAGCCTGCCTCGCTATTGACGAATCCTTCGATCACGATCTCGGCGTTAGCGGGGACCCAGAGCGGGACGGTTTTGGCGCGGACCATTTCTATGCCACCGCGGTTGAGGAAACCTGCGAGCAGGAGTTCAGAGATGCCCGGTGGAAGTGGCGACGTCGCGGCGTATGGGAGCACGCTTTCGCCGCCGAGGACGATTGCAACGGGCATGCGCTGACCGAGTTTTTTCCAGCTTCGCCAATGTGATGCGCCATCGTGGTGCATATGCCAGTGCATCGAGAGATGTTTCTTGCCAAAGAGCTGCACGCGATACATGCCGATGTTGTGCGATGGCGGCTTGGGGTTGTCGATGTCGCTGGCGTGGATGGTGTGGATGCCGGCGAGGGTGATGTAGCGGCCGCGGAAATGGGCGTTCCAGTCGGGGCCGGAGGAGAGGCCGGGGACAGAGTCGTTGATGTTGGCGTCGTAGCCGACAGAGGCGAGGTCGCCATCGAGAGGCCAGCAGCGCAGTAGAGGTAGCCGAGTGCAGTCGATCTGGTCGCCGGTTTTGATAATTTCCTGGCAGAGGCCGCTGCCAGACTTTCGGCGCGGCGGGATTTTAAGGAGTGGCAGAAACTCGCGGGCCTTTTTAAGCACCTGACCGAGCGAGCCGGGGAATTCCGGTTTCACCAATCCGCCTATTTTCGCGGCGAGCGCATCAAACCCGCCGGGAGTGTGGCCTATATCGTGGCAACCCAGGGCCATTTCCATGCGGCGATAGCTGCCGAAGGCGTTGATGAGGACGGGGAAGTCAGAGCCAATGACGTTGGTGAAGAGCAAAGCTCTGCCACCGCGGTCGTGGAAACGGGGATCGTTCCTTTTCGTTGTTTCAGAGGGCAGGCTAGGTGCTGCCGATTTGCTTACAAGGTCAGCAATTGCCGCGATCTCGAGCACCGGGCTGACGGCACTGGAGATACGCTTGAGTTCACCTGCGCGGTCGAGCGCGGTGAGGAAATCGCGAAGGGTCGGGTACATCGGCAGGAGATTAGGACGCTCATGACACAGCCGCAGGAACAAGAAGATTCGGGTGAACTCGCTGGGCCGGAGCGAGCGTCTATTGATAGGACCTACCAGCGGGACTGGCCGAAGTATTTTGAGGCGGTGAGTGGGAAGCCGCCGCGGGATACGGTGCTTTTTGCGTTGCAGCGATTTGCGGAAGAGGGCGTGAAGGAGCGATGGGCGATTGATATTGCGTGCGGGGAAGGAAGGGATACGCGGGCGATTTTGCAGTCGGGACCGTGGACGGTGCTGGCGGTGGATGGACACGCTGAGGCGGTTGAAAGGACGAAGGCTCAGATTCCGCCGCAGTATCGGAACCGGTGCATTGTGCGGCAAGCGGTGATGGAATTGTTGCCGGCGGAGACTGAGCATGCGGGGATGATTGACCTGGTGAATGCGAGCTTTGCGTTACCGTTTTGCGATCCGCAGGGATTTCCGGCGTTGTGGGCGTGGATCAGGCAGATGCTCAAGCCGGGCGGGCGTTTTGCGGGGCAGTTTTTTGGTGAGCGTGATGACTGGTACAACATACGGCCTGGGAGCCATATGACGCAGGATCAGTTGATCGACCTGTTTGACGGGTTTGTGATGGAGCACCTAGATGAGGTCGAGAAAGATGGCGATGATGCCATGGGTGGGATAAAGCATCATCATGTGTTTCATGTTGTGGCACGACTTTCTGGTGCAGGTGTTCCCAATATCTGATACTCTGATGGCGCGGTTGGCAAGTTTGCTTTTTCAGGAGCGGTGAAATGCGCACGATGCTTTGCAGTATTGCACTTTTGACATCGGGATTGACAGGGCACAGTTCGTTCGCCCAGTCCTGTTCGATGACTATCACGAATCCACGATGTGAATTCCGGCACAACCCGCTGGGGATCGGAACTGTGACACCGAGGTTGAGCTGGGAATTGGCCGCGGTAAGCGCGGAAGCCAAGAACCTGAAACAAGGTGCGTATCAGATCATTGCCGCTTCGAGCCGGGAGTTATTGACCGAGAGCAAAGCCGACCTGTGGAATACGGGGCCTCGAAAGAGTTCAGCGACAAATAATATTGAATATGCCGGAAAGCCGTTGAAGTCTCGCAGTGATGTGTGGTGGGCAGTTCGTGTGTGGGATCAGGATGGAGTTGCAAGCGAATTGTCGATGCCGCAGCATTGGTCGATTGGGTTGCTTGAGCAGAGCGATTGGGCGGGAGAGTGGATCGGGCTTGATGCGGTGCCAGCGGGGCCGATGAGTGCGGCGATGCGGGCGGAGTTGAAGGCGTTACCGTGGATCCGCTCGGCAGGAGAGACATCGCGGAGCGGGCAGCGTGCAACATTTCGCAAGGACTTTGAATTACCCGGCGAGACGATCTCGCAGGCGTGGATCGCGGGAACGGTGGATCAATTTGGTGCGGTGACAGTGAACGGAGTAAACGCCGGTGAACTTACACGTTGGGATCCGGTATCAGAGAGTGATATTCGGGCGGCGCTGCGGGGTGGGAAGAACACGATTGAGATTGAAGTGCTGAACGAGGATGGATTCACGCCCGCGGCGAGCGGGATGATCTTTGTGCAGACTGCGAGCGGGACAAACTATCGGATTCCGCTGGATAAGAGCTGGGTGTTTACGAAGGAAAATGCCGCGGCGGCGCCAGTGGTTGAAGAGCGCGGGCGGCCCTGGGGTAGCAATCGAAACACTGAGCATTTCATGGGTCCGGCGGCGTATCTTCGCAGAGATTTTGTGAGTCAGGCGAATATCAAGAAGGCGACGCTGTATGCGACTGCGCTGGGAACGTACTGGTGCGAGATCAATGGGAAGCGCGTGAGCGAAGATGAATTGACACCGGGGTGGACTGAGTACACCAAGCGGATTTATCACCAGACCTATGACGTGACCAAGCTGGTGCAGCCGGGACAGAACGCGATTGGTGTGGTGCTGGGTGATGGGTGGTATGCGGGCTTGCTTGGGTATACCGGCAAGCGGCAGTGGTACGGTGGACCTGCGCGGTTCAAGGGACAACTAGAGATTGAATATGCAGATGGAACCACGCAGCTTTTCAAGTCTGATGGAACTTGGTCGGCGAAGACTGGACCGATTGCGTGGAACGATTTGTATATGGGAAGCGGGTATGACTCGCGGCTGGAAATGCCGGGTTGGTCGAAGGCTGGATACAACATTAAGGATTGGGTGAAGCCTGCGATCGGACGGGGGACCGCAACCGGGCGCGAGGTAGACGCGACCAAGATCGTGCAATCGTTGGTGAAGGACAATGCGGTCGATACCAAGGTGAATGAAAAGGTGTTTGGCGATCCGGCCTACGGAGTCGTAAAGACGCTGAATGTGAACTACACGGTTGATGGGAAAGCCAAGTCGGTCTCGGTTATTGAAGGGCAGACGTTGACGCTGCCGCGGGCGGGAGAGTCAGGAACGCTCGCGATCACTTCTGCGACTTTTGGCGAACCGCGGCGTGCCGAGGGAATCATCGAGCCGCAGCCCGGTGAACCTGTTCGGCGGTTTGAGGAACTTAAGACAATCGCAGTGACTGAGCCGCGTAAGGGCGCGTATGTCTTTGATCTGGGGCAGAATCTTGTTGGGTTTGTGCGGCTGAATGTGAAGGGAAAATCGGGCCAGCGGCTTGTTGTGCGGCATGCGGAAATGTTGAACCCCGATGGCACGATGTACACGAGCAATCTGCGCGGCGCGACCGCTACTGATTACTTCTGGCTCAATGGCAAGCAGCAGACTCTGGAACCAGCGTTTACGTTCCATGGGTTCCGCTATGTTGAAATCATCGGACTTACAGAGAAACCAAGCCCCAGCATGGTGACCGGGATTGTGGTGCACACTGATATGGACCGCACGGGGAGCTTTGAGTGCTCGAACGAACTGGTGAACAAGCTCTACCACAACATCATTTGGGGCCAGAAGGGCAATTACCTTGAGATTCCCACCGATTGCCCGCAGCGCGATGAACGGTTGGGCTGGACGGGTGATGCGCAGTTCTTTATTAATACCGCCGCGTACAACTTTGATGTCAGCAGTTTCATGAGCCGCTGGCTGAAGACGCTGGCGCACGATGCGCAGTTTGAAGACGGCACGTTCGCGCACGTCGCACCAAAGGTGCAGGAACGCGGCGGATCGACTGCGTGGGGCGATGCGGCGATTGTGTGTACGCACGCGATGTATGAGCGGTATGGCGATCTGCGTCTGGTTCGTGAGAATTACGAACCCATGAAGGCGTACATGAAGTGGGCTGAATCCAAGACTAAGGACGGAATCACCAAGATTGGCGGCTTTGGCGATTGGCTCAACTTGAAAGACCCGACCAGCAGCGACCTTATCGACACTGCATATCGAATTCACCTGCTTTCGCAGATGATCGACATGGCGAACTGGATCGGGAACTCGGTTGATGCCGCGAAATTTGAGACCGATCGCAACGCCGCCCGCATTGCGTTTAATGTGGCGTTTAAGGAAGCAGATGGCACACTGAAGCAAAGCGGACAGACGGGCTACGCCCTGGCGTTCACGATGGGGCTTGTGAGCCACTCCGAAGCGGCGAAAACTGCCGAAGGTTTTGTTCAGACTATTGAACGCAAGAACTGGCACCTTGCTACCGGTTTCATCGGCACGCCGCGACTGCTGATGGCGCTGCATAACGCTGGGCGCGATGATGTTGCGTATCGCCTGCTGCTCAATACTGATTTTCCATCGTGGCTCTATCAGGTGAAACTCGGTGCAACCACCATGTGGGAACGCTGGGATGGTTGGACTCCTGAAACCGGATTCAGCGATGTCGGGATGAATTCGTTTAATCATTACGCGTTCGGTTCGGTCGGCGATTACCTCTTCTCCACAGTTGGCGGCATCAGCGAGCGCCACACGCCCAATGGAAAGCAGCTCAAGATTGCGCCGGTTCCCGGTCCTGGCTTGGAGTTCGCAAAGGTTGCGTACCGCAGCAATCAGGGCGA
>SXOY01000149.1 GCA_005776545.1 Planctomycetia bacterium
GCGGTTGGACGAAGCGGTTTCACTTGGGCTTGCGGGAGAGTGTGGAAGCCATCAGTTTGATGTGATGCACTGGTATACGGGCAAGGTGCCGGTGAAGGCGCGGGCGTCGGGGTCTACGCGTTTGTGGACAGATGGACGCAAGGTACACGACACGATTCATGCAGACCTTATATATGCTGATGGAGTTTCGGCTGGATATTCGGCGACGCTGGGCAGCAGCTATGGTGGGAAGTTCGAGACGTTCCATGGTTCTAATTCTGCGATCAAACTTGCGTGGACGGCGGGGTGGATGTTTAAGGAATCGGATGCGCCGACCCAGGGCTGGGAAGTTTACGCAAACCGTCAGCAGTTCCACAATGATGAAGGTATTACGCTGATCGCTGATGCGACGAAGCTCGCCGCACAGGGCAAGCTGAAGGATGGCGTCGGGATTCCGAATCCGACTGCGTATTACTCGTTGACGGATTTTGCCAAGTCGGTTCTTGAAGGCAAGCCCGCGATTTGTACTGTGTCTGATTGCATTGCGGCGGTTGCGATCAGTGCGGCGATTGTCAAGTCTATCGCGACAGGAAATGAAGTTGCGATTGCGGCGGATGATCTCAAGGTATAAGGAATATTATGTCAATTAACGATCTGCGCCTGCGTGATCTTCCGCTGGGTGCCCGACTTGGGTTTACGTGCATTGTTGCCACCATTGGCGGCGGGCTTGTCATGTCGGCCACGCACATGAAATGGCATCATGGGAATCGCGATGAGCGGGCGGGGTTGACGCTTGACGATGTGCGGTCGCAGTACCACGGGCTGGATGCGACGGCACCACTCTTGGTGATGATTGAGAAGGGACATCCGGCGAACTTGGCGCCGGCGGCGAAGGAGCCGCTGGTGAAATGGCTTAAGAGTTCGCGGGTTGCGGAGGATTATGACAATATTGATATGGGCGACAATTCGCCCGCGGAGTTGATTGCCAAGAACTGTCTTTCGTGTCACTCGCGGAAGGCACCGGATGCACAGGCGGTGGCGAAAAAGATGCCGCTGGATACGTGGCAGGATGTGAAGCTGGTGGCGTTTACGCGGAAGATCAATAAGACGGGTGACAATGTGATTGCGGCGAGTCTGCACACGCATGCGCTGGGGTTGGGCTCGCTGGCGGCGGTGACGGCGATGCTGGCGGTGTGTACGAATTGGAACCGAAAGTTGATCAGTTCATTGGTGTTTGTTGCGTGTGCTGGGCTTTTGGTGGATCTGGTGTGTCAGTGGTTTGCCAAGGGAAGTATGTCGCTGGTGTATGGGATTGTCGGCGGGGGGGCGGCGTATGCGGGTGCCACCGGGATGATGCTAATTTGCATCTTTGCGGAACTGTGGCGGCCGGTGAAACGTGCATAAATGAAATGGGAATAGACACCAACGCTAACTTCGTTTCCGCAATCGAGTTGCTGCGGGAGCGGGTTCCGTCATTCGATACATATCCATTTTCACTCGCTGCAATCAGATCGCTTCACATTTTGCCTCTCCACCCGTCGGTGACTTTTCTTGTGGGTGAAAACGGCTCTGGAAAATCCACATTGCTCGAGGGCCTTGCCGTTGGGCTTGGGCTCAACCCTGAGGGCGGGAGCAAGAACCTCACCTTTGAAACGCGCGCGACACACTCGCGGCTGGCAGACTACTTACGTGTGCGCCGAACGCACAAGAAACCGAACGACCACTGGTTTCTGCGAGCCGAGAGCTTTTACAACGTTGCGACGGCACTTGAGGAGGTTGGCCAGAAGGGATATGGCGACAAACTTCTGCATGACCAATCGCATGGAGAGTCTTTCTTCTCGCTCTTTAGCAATCGGTTCTCGGGCAAAGGCGTCTACCTGCTGGATGAACCTGAAGCGGCACTCTCTCCAAATCGACAACTCGCATTTCTCTGCATACTGAATGATCTTGTGAACAGAGGCTCCCAATTCGTCATCGCAACGCATTCGCCAATCATCCTGGCATTTCCGAAATCATGGATTTATGTGCTGGGCGGTAATGAAATCACGCGGACGGCGTACGAAGACACAGAGCATTACCGCATCACCCGTGGGTTCCTGAGCAACCCGAAGAGCTCGCTGGCAGAGATGTTTGACGATGCTGGAGGCACGCTGTTCGACCGGGACTAGCTCATAGGACTAGCTCAGCTTTGACCAGAGATCATCCAACCTCTTCGCTGAGACGGGGCCGCTGGTACCGAGTTCTTGTGCAAAGAGTGATACTCGGAATTCTTCGACCATCCAGCGGTAGTCGTAGAGCTGGGCCTGGAGGTGGGGCTGGGCGGTTATTTTTTGGACGTAGCGGTGCCAGTGTGGGAGGACTTCGTACATCCATTTTTGGTCGCGTTGAAGGCCGGTGAGGCCGAGCTTGTGGATGCGGAAGTGGATGCCGTTGAGGTAGCGTGCGAGGTGCTTGAGGCGTTCCCATGGAGTTGCGAGCAGGAATCCTTTTGGTGTGAGGAAGGCTACCTGCTGCTGAATGTCGGCCATGGGCTGAGCCCAGCCGGCGGGTTGCTTGCCGCTAATTGCGAGGGCAACGTTGTGCCGCATTTGCAGGATTTCGGAGACTACTTTGGAGACTTCTGAAGCAGCGGCGGGAAGTTTTTTGCGGCCGAGTTTGAGAGAGACTTCGAAATCGGCCTGCTGGCGCGGGGCTTTGTCATCGCCCATGAATGCGCGGTCGGCGATCAGGAGTTGGAGATCGTTTTTCAGTTCGTCGGGGCTGCCGAATTCGGCGAACTGCATGGTCATTTTTGAGAGGGTTGAAATGAGGCGGCTCTGGTAGACGATTTCATCGCGGCTGGCGAGATAGAA
>SXOY01000150.1 GCA_005776545.1 Planctomycetia bacterium
ACGGTGGGCGCATCGGTGCCGCTGTGCCTGGATGATTTGGTTCGCGCAGGAAGAATTCAAGAAGGAATGCGAGTGATGTTCCTTGGCTTTGGCGGCGGGTTGACGTGGGGCTCGAGCCTTTGGCAGATGTAAGCCAAGTTCAGGTCGAGTACGCAGCACTATAGCAAAATACCGAGCCGTTCTTAACACATGGTCATGCCACCGTCAACGCAGAGCGTTTGGCCGGTGATGAAACCCGCTTCATCTGAGCATAAGAACGTGGTTGCGGCTGCGATGTCATCGGGCGTTCCGAAACGGCGGAGGCTCATGAGATTCATCACGCCATCGCGGACCTGCTGTGGAAGGTCTTTGGTCATGTCGGTTTCGATGAAACCTGGGGCAATGACGTTGGCAGTAATTCCCTTGCCGCCTAGTTCGCGAGCGATGCTCTTGGTGAGGCCCATCAGCCCGCTCTTTGCTGCGGCGTAGTTTGCCTGCCCTGCATTTCCAACAACGCCAGAAGTTGAACTTACATTGATGATGCGACCAAATCGGTTTTTCATCATCGGGCGAGCTGCTGCACGACAGGCAACAAACGCGCTGGTGAGATTGGTTTGCAGCACCACGCCCCAATCTTCATCGCTCATACGCATGAGCAGACCGTCGCGTGTGATTCCGGCGTTATTCACGAGGATATCGAGTCGACCATGATCGGCCGCAACTTTTTCAATCATCGCGCCAACTGCCGCCGAGTCAGAGACATCAGCGACGGCGATACTTGCAGACCCGCCGCAGGATTCGATCTGAGATTTCAAGTCAGCAAGCGGCCCTTCGCTGCGAGCAGCGAGAACGACATGTCGCCCGGCCTTTGCCAGATGCACTGCAATAGCGCGACCGATACCACGGCTTGCGCCGGTGACAATAGCTACGCGTGGCACTTGCCCAGTAGATGCGTCAGTCAATCAAAACCCCTTTTACGAATCGCACCAGATTGAATCAACCGCCGCCGGGAATCTTAATTGGCCCATTTGGAGTGCGGACGGTTTTGCCGCCATCGCCTGCCGGGGCCTCTTCTTTTTTCTCTTCAGTTGGCGCAGCAGTTTCACCGGTTGATTCATCGGTGGAAGGAATCGCACTTGGAGCGGAGATTGAGCCGCCGGATGCGGCAAATGCGGAGATGTCCGAGCCGTCCCATTCTGAAGCGCGTGCGCGGGTATTTCCTGTAGTTGGCATGGCGCTGAAGACCCACGCTTCGTTTACCTTTGCCATGGTCCATCCGAGCACGTACGAGGACCCGGGGTCTTGAATTGCAAGTACCAGTTGTGCACCCGATGCGTTGGTTTCTTCAATGGCGGTTTCAGCGAGGAACACCACGCGAATGGACTCCGCTTTTTTCATTTCCTCTTCGAAGGCTCCACTGCTGGAGAGCTGATCGAGCACCAGCTTGGTCGCGGGGTCCATGATTGCGCCCACTTTGCCTGAGTCAGACTTTGCGAATCCATCGGCAAATGCGATCACTGCTTTGGCAAGTGTCGGATCAACCGGTGCGCGTTCCTGTGGAAACTGAACCCGTGCATCGGGCTTGGCTTCTGCAATCAGTGGATCCAATACCACCGGCTCTGGCGGCGGCGGTGGCGGCGGGGCAACTGGCTTCGGCGGCGGTGGCGGCGGCGGTTTCTTGCAGCCTGTCAACATGGTTGAGGCCAGAACGAAGGTCAGCCCTGCAGTTAGAATGAGTTTTGTGGACCTGTTCATGCGTAGCACTTTCCGGAAGTTAGAAGACCGCAAGCATATTCAGCCAAATCCCGCCTTGTCGCTTGCTTATTTACACGAGTTTGTCTGTTACAAATGGGTTCTGCAGTACCTTTTAGGGGTCGTCGTGACCGGTGACTTTGACGTTCTTATCAATTCGACGCATCATCCCCGCCAAAGTTCGCTGTGGAGCCAATTCATGCCACTCCCCCTTCACATTTGCGGCAAGCCAGGTGCAGCAATTTGCCCATCGAACTGGGTGCGTCAACTGTTCACTTAGTCGTTGGCGGATCATGTCCGCCCCACCTACGTGCGGCGCGGCCGAGACGTTTGACATCACGGGGCATCGTTCAGTTTGCATCGGGGTTTTGGCGAGTGCCTCAGCCAATCGCTCCGCGGCGGCACGCATAAGGGGGGAATGGAACGCCCCAGAAACGGGCAATACCGCCGCACGCAAGCCCATTCTCGCGGCCACCTCAGCAGCACGCGAACAGGCGGATTTGTGGCCGCTTAGGACGACTTGGCCGGGAGTATTGAAATTGGCACAGACTAGAACATCACCAGCGCGGGCCTCATCACAGACTTGTTGTGCTTGAGCATCTTCCGCACCAATAAGTGCGACCATGCCGCCCCCACCACCTGCGGCAGCCTCAGGCGATTCCGCGGCATCCTGCATGGCTCTGCCGCGAAGGAGTACAAGGTTGAGACCATCCTCAAAGCTGAGTGCTCCAGCAACGCAGAGCGCGGTGTATTCACCAAGCGAAAGTCCGGCAGTGGCGGCGAGCGGGCAATCACTTGCGGTCATGCTCATCTTTGCGAGTAGACCGTGCCAGCATGCCATTGATGCCGCGTAGATGGCGGGTTGGCTGACATCGGTCCGGTTCAGCAAGTCGACAGGGCCATTGAAACAGATGTCCGAGAGCTTGCTCCCGAACCGATCGCCGACAATGTTGTCGGCAACAGAGAACACAGCACGAGCTTCGGCAGAAGCGTCAAACCATGTTTTGGCCATGCCGACGATTTGTGCTCCCTGGCCGGGGCAGATGACAACGAGTGGTGCAGACATTGCGGCATGATATGGACGGAGGTGGCTGGAATCTGCGGCGGAAAGGGATTTGTTGGGTGTGCACGGAGATTCAGCGGGTTTGCCACTGACTTGCGAAGCGGATTCTCAGGGATTGATGAGGGCGCCGATATCTAGTGTTTTGCCGGAGATGGTGATCCCATCAAGAGATTGCACCGAGCGACCAGCTTGGGCAAGTTTGTCTTTGATTTCCGCGCAGGTATATTCTGGGTGGATGGAAAGCAGCAAAGCGACCGCGCCAGCAACGTGCGGCGCAGCTGCGGAAGTGCCACCGAACCAGTCGTATAAGCCTCGGCTTGGATTCGGCATCATTCTTAGCGACACATTCCGCCATCCGGGAGCACCGATGAAAATCGTCTGCGCACCGAAATTGCTTCCGTTTCGATTTCCGCAGCCCTGCGCGTGGGCATCGTCATAGATCGCGAGACAGTCGTTGTTGTCCGTCGCTGCCACACCAATTATCGCGGGATAGTCAAGCGAATGCGCAGCTGGAAATCTGCTCGCCAGATATTCAGTATCGCAATTGCAGTGGTTGTTACCCGCAGAGACAACGAATAGATGATCAATGCTCTCAGCGACTTCTAACAGCTCCAAGAATGCTGTTGGAAACTGTTCTGGTTGTGTCAACGAAAGACTTGTCACTCTCGCCCCCATATACATCGAATAATCTAATGCCATCGCAATGCGCTCAGGGTACAAGTCATATTCAAAGCTAAATCCGAATTGCAAGATACTCAGTGACATTAGCTTGCATCCTGGAGCAATGCCGTGAATGCCCGAACTTGGCGCGGCAAAGATCAGGCCCGCCGCGGACGTCCCATGACTCCAACTTTCATCGTTTGCATTATTCGGGGGGCGAGGGTCGCCCGTGACAAGAGGTTGCTCATCGTCTGACATACCAAATTTCACCCCGTGAATATCATCAACGATTCCATTAGCATCATTATCAATATTGTCACCAGTAATTTCGTTCGGGTTAGACCAGAGCGAGTTGACGAGAGCGGGATGATTGATCGAAATCCCCGCATCAATGACCGCTACCACTATTTCAGGGCTACCGGTCGTGACTTGCCATGCTGGGATCGCGTTCAAGTCCGCACCGACAGTTCCAACTACGTTTGCTATCGGGTCGCCATAGTTCTTTCTTGCCCAGTGATACTTCTGTACATTGTCAGCGGTAAGGGGTAGCGCAGAAATATTGCCAGAATGACCTTGACAAGGATTCGCCGTCCATGGGTCATTGTCGCTTGTGAACGTCTCAGCGTATTTGACGTTCGACGATGCCGAGAGGGCTTGTGCGACGGAAACCGCGTTCAATTCAGGGCAGTTGATGCTTACCAAACCGGGGACCATGTGGGCCCGCCATGAAATTGACGCGCCGTATTGGCTAAGGACCGCCATGTTTGCGGGATCATCGGGCGAGTTGACGAATCTCGCGAGGACGCGACGAGTACAGACAATGGGGTCAGCCGCCGCTGGAATTGCGCCCAGAACCAAACAAACTATGACCCCCCCCCCATACAACTGACTTTCCTTGTGTCTTTTCCATTGAATTCTCCTTAGCTTTTGCTGGTATCGCGTGGAAAGCGCTGCATCTTTAGAGGGAAGTTGTGCAAATGCCCAGTGAGTTCCCCAATGTTGAAACCCGCCATGTTCTGTTTGCTTACGTCGACAGTTGCCTTGGGGCAGTCCCCATTTGTCAATTTTTACTGGGAAGCAAACGATGGAAGCGGATGGGCACGAAGTGAATTAACGACCTCGCGGCAACTGGTGCAAATAAGGCTGGCCGCAGAATGGGGTGCCCCCAATGGAACTGCACTTGTCGGGACAGGCTTTGATGCGGTCATTTCGACTGCAGATGATGGAGATCTGGCAACAAACCTGCTGCGACCTGATCCGTTTGGATTTCCCGTCATGACTCCCGCGGTGATCAGGCAGGGGAACACAATTAAGTTAGATGACGCTCGTGATTTGGAGGCCCCCGGCGAAGGAACCTACTGGGTTCAGGTCGCGCAAGCTGGTCCTCTTTTTGGGGGAATAGTCGACACGTCGAACCCCGCGATCATCTTTCACTTTGACTTGCAGCTTGCGGATATTCAAGGAACACGGAGGGTTCATTCAATACACAGAGTGCGGAACTCGTTCAATGCGAATATTTGGACCGTCGGAGCGTCGACCGTCCAGGTACTTGCACCGATTTATGGGATTGATGTGATCTACGTCCCGGTACCAGGAGGCGTGGCACTGTTCGCCGGTATCGCCCTATTAGCTCGGCGGCGCAGATAGTGCCAAGGCCTTGAGATTTCTGTCGCCACCTCAACCATTTCCTGTGGATTCATTGCAAATCGACGATCTTGAGGCATAGTTGTTAATATGAAACAAGTGCAGAACTTTGGGATCGGAGTCGTCTCTGTTGGGGTTTCCTGTGTGGCTGTCGCCCAAGCACCGTTTGCGAACCTGTATTGGGAAGCCAGCGATGGCGGCGCATGGACACGAAACCAACTAACTACAACGCAGCAGAACATCCAGATTCGCCTTGTGGGCGAATGGGGCGGATTTGGCGCGGTCTGTTTCGGAGAGACGGTTTTTGATGCGACTGTGTCATCTGTACGCGATGGAGATGCTGCCATCAACTCGGCGCGACAAGGGCGGTTCATCTGGAACCCTCAGACACTCGCAGTATCGCAATTTGGAAATATTATTAAGATAGATGACGATCGCGATCTCGACGTTCCTGGTCTCGGTACCCGAGGAGTTGACTGTGTTCAGGTGCATCCAGGCTTTGGGAATCCTGTCGACCAATCCAACCCCGCGATTCTGTTTGCATACCAACTGTCGATGGCCGATACTCCCGGCACTCGAGTGGTTTCGTCGATTCCAGTTCCCATTGATGCAACAGGAGCGAATGTATTTCTCTGGTCAGGTGGTGGCGTACTTCGTGCGACAGCTCCTGTGTTTGGAGTGGATGTCACATACGTACCCACTCCCGGATGTTTGGCTCTGCTCACACCTGCGTCACTTCTGCTTGTGCGTCGTCGGAGATAACACACGTTCAGTGACAAGCCAGCCCCTTTCCCTTGTGAACTTCACTCACGATTCTGCTCTAATTCAATAGTCCCGCCCCTGCACTCCATCTGGTGTGTCGTGCAGCGTCATGAGCGGCTCATGCTTGAGCGGATTTCCAACTGGTGCGGCGGCCTTTGTCGGATCTTTCAGGTCTGCGTGCAGATCTGCAAATGCCATCGGAGTCGGTGCGGCCCATTGGCCGTTGATCGCGTTTGGAGTCTTGTTCAAGTACGCCAGGTGTGCATCCCAGAGCACCACTTTGCTGGCCGGGAATCCGACTTCGTGCTGCTGCACTGGCTGCATGAGATTTTCATCGGCGGCAGCCGTAGCTGTAAACAACTTGGAATTGGCGATGAATGAATTTGAGTATCGAAGCGAGACCGTGTTGCGAATATTTTCAAAATCACCCAGGAAACTGAAATCGGGAAGTTCTTTGAATCATCGTGGGCGAGAGCCTGCTGCCGAAGCCGAAGGCCGAACCCACGAAGAAATGGAACGCCGGCAAGCTTGAGGGCAGTGCGCTGGTGGTCAGTTGCGAGCCTCTCTACGACACCC
>SXOY01000151.1 GCA_005776545.1 Planctomycetia bacterium
ACCGCCACCGCCGCCGCCACCAGAGGTGGGGCCGTTGATGTCGATACGGTATTCGCCGGAGGTTGAGCCGCCGCCACCAGCATCAATCAGGATGAAATAGGTCGTGCCTGAAACTGTGCTTGGGATAGAAAGTGTGGCTGGAGTACCAGCTGTACCGCCTGCACTTGTGAATAGGAGCACCTGATTTGAGTCGTACACACGGAACTGCGGATCAAGGTTGCCAAGAACGGTATTGAATGGCGTGATCGTGATATCAAGCGTGCCGTTGGCGATAGTGGTAAAGGTGAAGAGATCGGTGTCATTGGCAGGGCTGATCTTGGGATTGCCCGGCAGGCCGCCTGCGATGCCGCCGAGGCTGGCATCACCGGTTGCAGCAGACAATGTCAGAAGGTGAGCGATGTTCCATTCGGTAGCGTTGGGGTAGTCGTCTTGTGGTGTTGCGTTGATAGTGAGGAGGTACGCGCCTGCTTCCTCGGTGACTGTGACAGGTGTGCCTGCTTCGATCAGGATGTAGTACGTCGTGCCGCGAGAGAGGTTGGCTGCGGCAAGTGTGATGGTGTCATCGAGAAGTGTGTCATCACCGGTAAAGGTATCAATAACAGTGAGCGTGTCTGAATCGATCAGCGTGGCCTTCAGACGAAGGATGCTGGTTCCAGTGCGTTCGATTGTGAATGAAGCTGGCCCAGTTGATGGAGCTGTGAACTTCACAAGATCGGAATCGCCAATCTTCTCCAGGATGCCAGGAGCAGTGCCGAGGCCTGAGAGCGAATCAACAACTACCGGTGTAGCGAAAGCGAATTCGCCAGCATCCGGATAATCGTCGGTCGCAGGGAAGGTGACTTGGATGTTGTACCGTCCAAAGCCGCCAAAGGCATCGGAAACTTCAATGAAGTAGTAGGGGTAGTCACGAGTCGTAACGCCAGAGGTATGGGCCGGATTGACTGAGAAATTCACCGAAGCGTTGGTGTTGTTGACGTTAATGTCGTCATTGAACGCAACTGGGACGATGTAGGAATTGCCGAAGATATCCTCGGTGATTTCATACACCCAGATAATGGGATTCAGCGTCGCATCGATTCCCGTTACCGTCGCAGTGACAGTGTGGAATCCAAAGACCTGGAACTTGAACATGTCTGCGTCGCCAGGAGTTTCGATTTCGCCGCTGATATCGCCGCGTCCCAGGAAATCTCGCATAGCGATTTCGGTTGCTTGAGCGAACTTGTGGCGATCGACATAATCATCGGTAGCGGGGGTCGAAGCAATATCAAGCGTGAATGTTCCTTCTGAAGAGCCAGAACCATTCACAACTACAAAGTAACGAGCACCCTTTGTGACGCCATTGATGTCCATTGTGGTGGTGCCGGTAAGGGCAACGCCCGATCCAACTTGCTGCAGCGCACCCTGATCATCGACGACAAACACCCATGCCTGGGGAACAAAGACACCGGGCAAGGTGCTGGTGAGTGTGATCGAAAGTGGGCCGGTTCCTGTGGCGGTGAAACCAAAGGTGTCCGAATCGCTAAGAGTCAGAACTCCTTCAAGATCAAAGAAGCTGTTGATAACTCCGGTTGCACTTCCAAATCCGCCTGTAGGAGAAAGAAGCGTGCCATCGAGCGCGATAATTGATGCGATATCGCGTGTGTTTTGATCCGGAACTGGTGTTCCGTTTCCAATGAAGGGCGAATTGACGTGATCATCCTGAACTGTTGCTCCATCTTCAATTTCTGTGGGCAGAAAAGCCTGCGTGTGAACTAGAAGGCGGTATGCACCAGTGGCATATCTCCAATCAATATCGTCAATTCCGTTCAACGTGCGATCCGCAGGGTCTTCAGCAGAGCCGTCGGCATAACGTTGTGAGCTACCAACTTCAATGTAGTACATTCCACCGACGACCACATTAAGCACAAGTCGTCCATCGCGACGAGTGAACGTGCCGATAAGAGCTCCGACCGTATCAGCGGCGATCCCCGCTCCCATCGACGTATTCTCATCGTTGTAACCGATTTGTTGGAAATCGTTATCAAAGACACGAATGTAGCTGTCGAGTTCGCTGTTGAGAACCGTCTCGAACGCGGTATCAGCGCCTGGAATTGTACCTGCAGGATTTGGCGCACCAAAACGTGGCCGTGTGGGAGCAAAGCCAGCGGACACCCAACTACGAGTAATGCCCAATGTCTGCGTCCGAATTTCAATACTTCCTGTGAAATTGGCGCGGAATTGATAAACGTCGGTATCAGTCAGCTTGTCAATGATGCTGACATCTGATACCTCGCGAAGTGAAAGGCCGACTGCGGGCATGACTGTCTGTTCGCGACGGTTGTACGCGTTGAGGTCAGCAGTTGAACCAAGCACGTTCTCAACATCACCACTTGTTGGGGCAATGTCAAGTTCGGCGCGAGCTGCTGTTCTCGCCCAGAATCCAAAGTCGGGAACTTCCTGGAACGATGCGTTGACGTCGTCGAGCGTTCCGTCGTTATTGACGTCAACCACTGTTGCATTCGCGGTCACGTTGATCGTGAAGCGACCAGTGCCAGAGTTGTTGGCATCACGAACTCGGATGTAGTATCGCGTGCCACCCCAGAGCGGAGGCAGGACCCACTGATTTTCATATCCGGGACCAGGCGTGAGCGATGGATCTTTCGCGCCCGCGGGATCATTGGGATTCTGATCTGCTTCAATGTTGGTGCTGATGAAGTCTGAGTCAGTATTGTTATTAGAATAAATAAGATTGCCATTCGAATCAAACACGTCAATGAACGCGTTCATGAACGAATCTTGTGTGGGGGCAACCGTGATTGTAACTGAAGCGCTTGGGCGATCGTTACGGTCCCATTGACCGTTAATGCCGTCATCAAACGATGTGAGTGCGCGGACAGAAACCAATGGAGTTGGGTTTGGTGGTGCGACCGCCGGTGGAATGGTCTCGTCAACCGTGCCAACGCCGCCCTGATTGGCGCGCCAGACGAATGAGAGGGTGTTCACGTCAAAGAACCATGCAGCTACACGGTTCATGCGAACCTGGGATGTGGTCAGTGTGAATTCGCCGCCCATGTAGAGGACATTTTGATCATTGGGGCGACCTGGTTCCTGGTCATCCTGGAACGAAGTGAGTGAGCGAACTGCGCCATTAACACCTGGGAACAGGCCGCCGAAGGCGTAAAGATTCCAATAGCTATCTGCCGCAACATTGTTGACGGCGCCACCGAAGAAGTTGGCGAACTCACCACCGAACACGATTCGGGGCCCGTTGTCAAAGTCATTTTGTGCAACATCTGGTGGATCCCAGACGGTAAGGGCATAAATAACGCCATCTGTGCCGCGTGGCGTGCTGACCGGGATCTGTGCCCCGTATGGGCTTGATAGATGTCCAATAGCGGTTGGGGCGTTTCCGCCACCTGGATCTGCTATGTGGCCGTCATAATTAGGAACGCCCCATTCCATCAGATTCTGAGCACCCGCAGCCATAGTGAACACTTGTGAATCGGCTGCAAACGCCGCAGTGCCAATGCCGCCACCGGTGAACAATCCACCAATAACCAGGCGTGGTTCCATCGAGTGTGCAAGCGTGACACCAGCCGGTTCGATCGGGTCATACACAGTCAACGCATTCACCGCACCATCCACTGAGCCAATGTCGAGATAGGTGCGAGTTGCAAAAACGTTGGGAACTGCATTTGAATTCACAACCCATGAACGGTTGTTAAACGTTCCATCCCAGAAAATTGTGTCCTCACCTAGCACTTGAACCTGGTCCGGTGCATTGGTAGAGAAGCCGCTCACGCCGATCAACCCCTGGCCGCGGTTGTTGCCAAGTTGAGCATGATTTGGGAGCAGCAATGAGGATGTAAAGGAGCCACCAACCATAAGGGTGATGGGAATGTCAATTGCAATATCCTCGTCGGCATCGGTGGGTGGGCCACCTGGGTTTGTAGTCGTCACTCTCGTCGAGACTGAAATCGATGCCGGATCGAACGTGGTCAATGCTCGAACCTGTCCATTGGTGATACCGGCATTAATCGGAAGGACATTGAAATCCTCATCGATACCCATGAGGCGGGGGCCGAGATTGGTGAAGTCACCACCCAGTACAAGCAATTCGCCAATATCATCTGTCGGCGCGGGTGTTGGGTCGGGTCCTCCCGGTGCAGGAGTATCGCCACCAAAGGTATCCGCAGGGTACCAACCCGGAGTCGGATTCCAGATCGTCGCAGCTCGAACTGCACCATTTGGATCACCTGCGGTGATTCTGCCCCAAACATAACGTCCGGCATTTGGATTGAAGAACCAAGCTGCGAGGTTCTTGATGACCACGGGCGGCAGCGCCGGATTATCCGGATCGTCTAGTGGATCAGGCAAAACCAGATCAAAATCGCCACCTACAACGAGCACACGCGAGTTCTCGCCGGTGAAGCCAACCGGGAGCCAATCGAACATTGTGTAAACTTCAGCGCCGGCGGTTGCCACTGTATTGGCATTGTTATTGAAACCATATGGCCGCGGCGTAGCTTCAATTGTGTTCGGTCCCTGGCGGCCAACAAACCACCAGTCGCTAGCGTCATAGATCGCAAGATTTCGAGATGGCACGCCCATGCCGCCGTTGGGGTCGGGCCGGACGCGGGTGAGATCTGCATTATTGAATAGCCCGCCAACATAGAGCGCTGTTCCGGAATCGTCATCATCACCCGTATAACGAGCGATTTCATCTTGTGGAAGGATGAACGAGAACACATCGGTATCGCCCGGCTGATAAATGCGGCCAGTCGCACCGGCAGACATCTTCAAACCGATATCCAAAACGCGATTTCCATCTGCATCTTTGATATCAAATGGCGCACCCCACTGAAGTGGCGTGGCGTTGGTATTGCCGTTATTAATGTGATCATCGGTACCGGCGTTGAACGTGTGATTCGACTCAATCGCCATGTAGAAACCGCCGCCAGAAACGTTGTCGAATGTATCGACAATCACGTAATATGTGCGGCCACCGACAAGAGCAACTTCAATCTGTGATGACAGACCATTGAAGTCGTCATTGAATCGGATCAGAGTACCTTGATCATCGATCAAACGAATAGCTGGATCGGTCAGTGGCGGGAGGCCAGCAGGGACCACTGTGACAAAAGCGAGGCCATTGCCCTGCGCTACAAAGCTGAAGAGGGCTGTTTCCTGGGCGTTTCCAAGACCGCCGCCAGTACCGCCAACCGCGCTGGTTGGACTGCGGCCACCATAACGCACAACCGGGTCAACAACCACGGCGCTCGCTGACGCATCGAACGTCAGCATAAACGTTCCGGTTGCGACATTCGATGCAGGGTTGACAACATCTGTTCGAACACGGATATACCAGATCGATCCTCGCTTTGAAACAAACGAATTGAACGCATCGTTGCGGTTACCCGAATCTGAATCGGCAACCACCAATCGACCTGTCGCGTCGTACACCTCAAGGCGTGTATCAATCGTTCCAGTTGGGGTTGGATCGCCGGGGCCGCCAGCCTGTGCATTGACAGTAAACAAGCTGTCATATGCAGCTTGCAGCAATGCCGGAACAGTGCCAGTGTCGGTGAGATCGAATCTGTAGATAAAATCCTGTCCTGCACGCGTAATGGTGTCGCGTATCCGACCCAATCCCTGGTCGACGAGCACCGTCGGAAGTCCATCATCAAAGAATGGTGGTTGCGGATCAAGCGGATTCGGCGGCGGCAAAGTCTGAAGCGCAGTCGTCATCGCATCGACTTGCACGGTGTATGTTCCGGCCGTGGTGTTTTGCCCGCGAACCACAACGTAGTAGGTATCGCCAAGTGTGGCAACGAAACCCATCCAACCATCGCGATAGGTACCGGAAGTCAGGTTGCCGTTGTCATCGCCGCGGGTTGCGCCGGAATCGGTAAAGGCAAGCCGCGTTCCCGCTGCGTTGTAGATTTCAACTTTCGAGTTAAGCGTGCTGCCGGCCTCGTTCACAACATCCGCAAGCACAGACACGAAGTCGTTTGCTGGTGCAACAAACGAGAAAACGTCGTTATCAGTGTCAGATTCAAGCACGCCCGTGATCGAGCCTTGCCCGTTGACATCAAGCGTGATCACGTCAGCCGCAGGATTTGGGAATGGAGACAAGCTCGGGTGATCGCCGCCAAGCAACTGGCGAGCCTCCATCTGTTCAAGCCGGTGAGCCAGCTTTGAAGAGAGTGTGGCAACGCGCCCGGCCATCCTGGCCGTTTGACGTGCGGGGTGAGAGTTCATCGTTGTCCCAACGCTCTTGAATCGACTCATTTGTCCGATCCCTTTGTTGAGTCCCTGCGCCGAGTACGCAAGCGACTCTTACCTTATTACAACATCTCGCATAACGGTTTTTCCGCACCGCTACGCACAATCAAGCCCCATTCTTTTGGAAGGGGGCTGTCACTGTAACGCCTTCATTCGATCCGTGCGCGGCGGGTGTGTGGGTGGTCAGTACTTTCTGACTGACGTTCTGCGCCGCTCGCTTTCGGCTCGCCCTCGCTCTATACCAATTTGTTGCCAAACTGATAAAGGCATGGAGCCTATGTCCCTCACGAGGCACATGCTGTTTGTACGAGCATACCAGAATATACGGGTCTGTGTAGAGGCGACTGCAAGAAATTACGTTTCTAGGGAAAACACTGGGTTTTGATGCCAACAAACAACTAACTGCATTTCTCACATTCTGAGCCATATTTCTTGCAAACCGAATGCTCACCACAACTCCCGCCTCGTGCTGAGCAATTTCGCCTGCCGTGCCATATAAGTAGATGGCTGATCATCCCCCAGCGTTCCGCCGGCAAAAGCTGCATCCAAATCGGCTCAATCTTCGGCGGTGGCTCATCAAATGGCACAAAGCCGAATCTCGCTGACAATCGCTGGACATGTGTATCAACCACAACTCCGACAGCTTTTCCAAACGCTTCACTCATGACAACGTTCGCGGTCTTCCGGGCAACACCGGGAAGCTCCATCAAATCATCCATATTCCGCGGCACCTCGCCACCAAACTCATCGACGATCATCTGCGATGCACCCTTGATCGACTTCGCCTTGTTTCTAAACAACCCAATAGTTTTGATCAGTGTCTCAATTTCCGAGATTGAGCCGGCAGCAAGCTCGCGCGGTCCAGGGAACTTTGTGAATAGTGCTGGAGTAATTTTATTCACGGCGACATCTGTCGTTTGCGCTGAGAGAATCACCGCGATGAGCAATTCGAATGCATTGCGATAGTTCAACTCACAATGTGCATCTGGATAGGCAGCAAGCAAATCTTCAAACAACGCATTGGCACGAGCCTTCTTTGCCGGTGTCACTCTTGGCGTTGGCTTCCTTACACGTGCATCAGTCCTTTTCTTTTCCGTCATTGTGCAGCCTTCGCAAATGGCTTGAGGGCTGCCATGGCCGCAAGCGATGTAAGGGCCACTCCTCCAAGTGCGGTGATCATCAAAGTAGTTGCAAACTTGTGTTTCTCTCCGAATTGGGTGCGAGCTGCATTCATTGCAACAGAGTTTCCCGCTCTTCCCGCAACCAACGCAGCATCCATGTCGCGACGCAGAGCCGGCGAAAGCCAAAACGCTGATGCCAGCATGGCGATGCACGAAATCGCAAGGAACAGTGAAAGCACTCGACGTGCAAATTCTGCGATTTCGCTTCCCTTTGCCACAATCGTCAGCGAAACAACTGCCACCATCGCAAGAACAAGCTGAGCAATATCGCTTATGAAGAAGACCTTTCTCATCACCAGTCCCGCCGCCAGACTCCAGTGATCGCCGGGCGTGGAGACGAAATCGGGCAAAACCGGGTCAAGCTGCTTCATAGTCGGGAAAATGACCGCGGCCATCGCGCCGCTCATGACAATCACCAGTGCCCACGCGCCCAGCGACCAGGCAAGCATCAAACTCCAGAGTCTCACATTCATGCGGGATCATACCTCTACCATTGGTGAACTTGAACCAGACTCTTGACATTGTCGGACGCGTTGCACTTTCGCTTTCGGGGCTTTCGTTTCGTTCCCAGAGCAAGAACGCCAACCTTGCCGGAAATACACGAATGCAGTTGCCCTGGGTGCGATCGCTGGGCATGCGCGGTGTGGTGCTCGATGCAACTGCCCCGGAAATGCGGCCGCGGATGCTCGATCGCAGTGGGCGGCGTGATGTCGCTTCGCTTCTGCGGCATAACGATCTTTCGCTCGCTGGTCTCGACCTGTTGATTCCGCCAACGCATCTGGTCGACCCCGCGTTTCAAGATCGGGCCTTCTCTGCAATTCGCGAAGCGCTGACGCTTGCTTCAGATCTGGCCGCGCTTGCCGACGGCACATCTCCGGTTGTCTCGGTACTCGCGCCGCCAACGTTGACAGCCAAAGACATCGAAGCAATCGCGCAACTGACCGACAGTTCATCAGCGATGCTCGCTCTCATCGCTTGGCCCATGACGGAAGAACTGCGAGTTGCATGTGCTTCCGTTCCCAAACTTCGCTCCGCATTTGATCCGGCGCGCGTACTGGCCGCTGGTGCAAACGCGGCGAAAGAGCTTTCCCGATCGAATCCGATGCCGGTTTCGATTCGACTCAGCGATTTCGATGGTGTGGCCAGAGTGCCGCTGGGGAGGGGAAATCTCGACCTGACGCAATACGTTGTCGCGGCATTAGTGGCAAATGCCGCCGCACCCATCGTGCTTGACCTTCAAGGATTGACAGATTCGGAAACAGCTATTTCTGCGGCCGTGAACGCGCTTTCGTAATTGGGAGGACTGGAGGATGTTGCTGCCATGAGTATCGCGAACCCCAGAATAACCATCAGTGCATTTGAGCAGGAATTCCGCCGCTATCGCAGGCTCTCGGAAGACTCCTCGGGCCAGGTTTCATGGGAGCAGCTTCGTATTTCGCTTGACCCCGAGACCAATTCCATTGCAATCATCATGAAGCACGTCGCGGGAAATCTCCGCTCGCGGTGGACGGACCCATTCACCACCGATGGCGAAAAGCCGTGGCGAAATCGAGATACTGAATTCACGGATAGCTATGCGAGTCGCGAGGAATTGCTCGCAGATTGGAATGCTGGTTGGGCCGTCATTGAATCTGTGTTGGCCGGGTGCACCGATGCGGACCTGCCGCGGATGCTGACGATTCGTGGCGAGCCGCACACTCTCGCTCTTGCACTCACTCGATCGCTCTCGCATATTGCGTATCACAGTGGCCAGATTGTGCAAGCCTCGCGCGTGCTTGCTTCGCGAAGTGGGGCGTGCTGGAAAACGCTTACTGTGCAGCGCGGCAAATCGGGCGAATACAACAGGGCGCTCGGGTTCGATCCCGGTGTGCCGCAGACGTAGGCCAATCCTTTATCCAGGCCACACCTGACCCTCTACAAGTTCAATCGAATTTCCCGCGGGATCGCACACGTAGATCGAGCGACCGCCCGGGTCCCAGCTTCGTTCAAGTTCGATGAGCTTCGCCACACTCAGTCTTCGCTGCCAGTCGTCATATGTGCCCGACGCGATATGAAACGCGACATGTCCCTGACCGACCGTTCCATGTGATGGTGCTCCGCGTCCGGCTAACTTGCTTACTTTGGCATCAAACACAATCAGCATTGAATCAGGCGACATGCGAAACACTGCACTGTAATTCGTGGGCGGTTTAGCGAGTCGCAGACCCAGTACATCGCGGTAGAAAGCCACTGCCGCCTCAATGTCATTGCTGTAAAGAACCGCTTCATACACGCCTGTAATCATGACGTATCCTTGGCATCTCAGATCTCGAAGAGGTACCACCTCCAATGAAAAACGTTGACTCCACTACGCCTTCTGCTGAACCTCCATACGACACCGATGGTCTGCGAGTGCAGGCTCGCGAAACCGTTCAAAAGCTCAAGCGTGATCCCGTAGCAGTTCTGAAAGTCGCACTTTCCGAGCGTTCCCGCGGCAACCTCTTCCTGGCCTATGAACTCTTTCGTGCCTGTCCCGCTGCGGCAGTTGCAGCAAAACCCGCTGAAATCCAGAAACTCGCCGTTGGTATGAACGACTGGTGCTCAGTCGATTGCTACGCCAGTTTCGTCTCCGGCGTTGCTTGGCGCGAGGGAGTAGTCGATGATGAGTTTATTCACCGCTGGACCAAGTCCAAAGATCGCTGGTATCGCCGCGCGGCGCTGGTATCTACTGTGCCCTTCAATCTCACTGCGCGAGGAGCGACTGCACCAAAGGGCGAAGCCCCAAAAACGCTTGCTGTCTGCGAACTGTTGCTCGATGACCGCGATGACATGGTGGTCAAGGCAATGTCGTGGGCACTTCGCACATTGGCTGCAAAAGACGCCGCCAGCGTAAAGGCGTTTGCAAAGAAACACGATGCCCAGCTCGCGGCGCGTGTGAAACGGGAATTGACAAACAAACTGAAAACCGGTCTTAAGAATCCTAAGAAGTAAGGAACTCGATATGCCGACACTCACCTCCGACCCCATCGAAATCCTCATCCGCTCCGATGCCTGGGGCACTCGGCAGATTCTTGAGTCCTGCCGCGGAATCTCGCAAGAACAGTTCAATCAGAAATTTGAAATGGGGCTGGGTGACCTTCACATCACACTCACCCACATCATCAGCGTCATGCGACGCTGGACCGATCGACTTGCCAGCCGCACGCCGCGTGCGATGCTCCACGCACTCCCCGAATATCCCAAAGTTGGCGGCGAGCACAAAGATCGCTCCGTCGATGAGTTGCTTTCACTTCTTAACGAGGCTGAGCAGGACCTGCTCATCGTCGCCGATGCCTGCAAGCAGACCCTGCACACAACTGTTTCGCTCGACTGGCCCGGCGATGATGGCAAACCCAAGACCTACACGTTCACTCGCGGTGCGGTCTTCGTGCATCTTACAACGCACGGATATCACCATCGTGCGCAATGTCTCAATATGCTCCGGCGCCTGAATGTTGCTGGTGTCAGCGACAAACTGCCGGAGCCGAGCGCAGTGGATTGGCAGACGGCGATGGAATCTCCGCCGTCAATTTCTAAGTAGTTTCGTACCAGTCCAAAACTGTAACCCGGATTCCGTTGGTATGATGTCTGATGCCTGATGAGCCATTTATCCCATGTCCAGACTGCATCGGAAGGAGAGCTACTGCGTTTGCCGCACTTAAGTTCTCACTTTCAGCTCGTCAAGTAGATCCTGCCGTTCAGAAGTATTTGGACGAGATTGGGCCGCTATTCGCCAATGGTGGTGTTCAATTTGTTCAGTTCTCTTTTCCCAACGCTGACGAAGTAGCGACGTGGTTGGCGAGCTTTCCCGGTGTTGGCGTGCATGACATAGAACACCTCCTAAGTAAACTCGCAGGTTTAAGCGGGGGCCACGCGCTTTTTCAAGGTGTCGAGAAGCTTAGAGAGCAGGCCAAACTGCAGCCGATTGATCCATTCGTCTTTGATGCAGAATTGGCGAGATTGCTTTTTCGTGGTGGTGCTTATTTGACGTTTGCCGGAAAGGGGCGACAGGCAAAGGCACTCGCCGCGGCTGCGGCAGAGTCGTTGCTGGGCGATTCCATGTATGAGTTCCTGACAAATACAACGGTCTTTCAGTTGCACGATTACTGGTCACAATGGTTTATTAGCGATATGTGGTGCACGACGTTTCTGGTATTTGATCTTCCGGGAAAGACTCTCTCAGTGCTTGCAACAACTGACACCGATTAGCTAGAAATCTGCAAGTTCCGTTGAAAGCCGTTTCCAGTTTGCAGTGCATATCATCCACCAAGCTCGGGGCGCCCGCAAGTTGCGGGCTGAGATGTACCCGTCGAACCTGATCCGGTTCATACCGGCGGAGGGAACGCGACTATGAATTTCATACAATCATTGACGACTCTTGGACTCATGCAAGTCGATAAGTCGAGTTCCGCCTATCAGACGGGTCGCTTAGTAGGCCAAATCTTCGGGATCGCACTTGCAGTTGCAGTCATAATTCTGGTGATTTGGGGCATTCGCAAGGCCCTGAGTCGGCGCTAGGCGATTTTCTTATCACAATCACTTCTGTCAACATTCGCTCCACTCAAGGACACACATGAATCCTCTCTCCAAATTCAACGCCCCTCTTCGCGGCGCTCGCAATCCCGGTCGCACTCCCGATGTCACCACCCCCGGCTCGTTCGCCAATTCTCCCGACATCGGCGGCCCGCTCATGTTCAGCAGCCCTGATACTCGCAACATGCCGCAGCCCAGCGATAAGACTGCGTGGGATTTCCTCCCCGATGGCTGGTCGGTTAGAAAACTCGCGAGTAGCGAGCCGCTCGATACCTACAACCCCAATGCCTGTTTCATTGGCGATCATCCATCTGTCACATTCGCCACCGCACGCGGCGAAGTCCTCCGCGTTTCCTATCCCAAGAACTTTGAGCCCATCACCCAACTCGAATCCGCGCGCCTCGGCATCATCACGCCACAGATGCGTCGCGTCGCAGCCCGCGAACCTCACTTCGACATCCTCTTCCCCGGCCAAGGCGCCGCCGCCGTCCGCGATGAAGTCGCCGC
>SXOY01000152.1 GCA_005776545.1 Planctomycetia bacterium
ACACAGGCAGACCACTTCGCCATAGCCCTTGAGTTTCACCGTCGGACCCATTGGCCCTTCGATTGTCTGAAGGACTTTCAGAACTTTGTCTTCCTGAATCTTCGCAAGTGTTGCACGAGCGCGAGTGAGAAACGTGTTCATGGCGGCCTTTTCTAATGCCTGATGCCTGTGTTGTCCAGTACGATTCAATGGAATCAAACTTGATTAACTGAGTGCGGCGGTGATGGCGTGTGACTGTCCGTCAAACGTGATCCGCGCCTTGCCCGGGTAACCGCCATGCTCATCAAACAGCATGACTTCGTTTTCTTCCCCAAGTCGCATCCAACTGGCGGGAATGTAATACGACTCTTGTGGCGGAACTGCTTTGCCGTCGGCAGTGGCAACGAAATAGCGGCCCAGATGCCGCCCATTTACATAGACCTGCCCCTTGGTCATCCCGTCAAGTTCCAGATAGGCGGGTACCTGCGAAACCGGAGCTTTGAATGTGGTCTTCCACCAGGTTGGCTCTTTTGCTTTCCCGTTTCTTGCAGTGTGGAAATCGGTGGCGCTGGGCGGCTCCCACTTTGCAAATGACCATTGTGCCTTGTCGGTCAGATTCTCCACCAGTTCTTCAAACAGAATCTGCTGACACAGATCGGGAATCAATGCTTCCACTTCTTCTGCCGTGTCAAACGCACTCGAAGGCGCTGGAATCATCGCGAGCTGAATCGAAGAGTTCTTTCCCAGAGTCTCGGCATCAAGCACGATCCTGGGTGTACCGATTGGTTCCAGCACAAAGCTGGGCTTGTCATTAATCAGCAGGATGGCACGCTGGGTCAGGCCCTCAACATGCAACATAACATCAGATTTCTTGTTCTTACGGACAATCGGCCAGGAGAGCCGGAAGGGAGAAGTACAGTCTCCTTCGCGGACTTCCCACAGGGGCGCCTTGAACGCCAGAATGTCAATGGGATCACCCTGCACAACCTTGGGCTTACTGCCCTTGATCGACTCGGCTTCATACACATGCGATGCAAGGCCCTTGTCATCAAACGTAGTTGGGCCGCCCGCGAGTCTTCCAAATGCCTCGGCCAACACCACCAGGCGTTGACCGCCCTTGCGAAGCTGAATGTGTCCATCAAATGTGGCACCCGGTCCAGACCCGAGCACACCACATTCAACACCATCAACAAATACGTGCAAACGGTCCGCCGCACGCGGTGCAACCACGCGGGCCTTATGTGTCGAATGGCCCGGAAGATCAATGCGATACCACCCGTATCCAGCGAGCGACCCTAATTGCGTAAGCGTGGCCGGACCTTCGATTTTTGCAAACCGCGCCGACTCGCCCGCGGCATATTCCGCGACACCACAACTCGACCAGTGTGCAAGCGAAATCCCGTGCGGCTTACTCTCTGTTGCGTGTGAAACTGGAACCTGCTTCACTTCGCCTTCAAGATTCACTTTCAAGCAGGTCTTGACACCAGCCGCCGCGATCGGCTTTCCGTCGGCCAAAACTCCCAGCACGCCAAAGTAGACGGAATCTTCTGCGAAGAACATTCCGTCGACTTGCTCTTCGTTCGCGATGATGATGGTCAGCCCCTCGTGATCCAGAACTAGCGGGGCTTTCGCCGCCGCCGAAGGCACTTCCACTTCCATCGGGGAGCCATTCACGCTCACCTTGCCCACAGAACCCTTGGGGCCAAACAGCACAAGCATTTTCCCTTGCGTACCCAGGCACGAGAGATTCGTAAAATCGACTCGTGAGCGACCACCCACGCTGACATCGAGCAAGAGCCAGGCCACCGGCTGCGACCCCAGATTCACTGGAAGCGTTGATCCATCTGACAAAAGAAGACTTGTTGTACGCGCGCCCGCTTCTCCAGCGTCAGCATCTTCATCGCCAAATACAAATACAAATCCACCCTGCTGACCCTTGACGTGCACGACCTTGCAACCACCAGATCGCGAAGTTCCCTTCTTCGACTTTCCCGCGCCGCCGCTGTAACTCGGATCTGCAATCACAGGTTGATAGTCTGGCTCAAGATGCGCAAATACGCGTGCAAGCCGCGACGCAAATGTGGTGAGGCGGCGCAGTGGGTGATACAACGGGCCTACCGCCCCACTCTCGCTCAGTGGTGCGCTTGCACATGAAATCGTGCTGACAAATCCACCGTTGCCAGGATCCCTGCCGCCCAAATACCCAGTGTTCGACCCCGCCGCAAACGGCTGGAGATTGACTTGCCCCGCACCAGCAAGTACTTCTGCCAACTTCCGCATCGCCCGCGCTGGCGACATTGGTTCGGGAGTTTCCTCTCCAAAGTAGCTGGTCTCACCAACTGCAAAATCTGTCACAAGCCGCGGCTGATCTGATCTTACAACGCTCAGTTGCCTCATCATCGCGAGGTTGTTCTCGCCATCACGCCAACCATCCAGCTGTCCTTCTGCCGATTGCCACAAGTTGTGATCATTGAACGTCCGCACTTCAAGCCCGGACTCGCGCAGATAACGTTGCAACTCTCCGAGGTACGACTCGCCAAAGCCATCATGCGCACATGTCCAGCCCGATTCCAGCTGCATAAGAATGATCGGGCCGCCCTCGCCGGGGGCAGAAACCTGCAAATCGCGAATCTGATCAGCAAGCGCGCCGTAGTACCGCGAACACGCCTCTAAAAATGGCGCGTTGTTCGTGCGAAGCTTCATGTCCTTGACTTGCAACAGCCAGGGCGGCATGCCGCCCATGTCGTAGTTGTACCCGACAAATGGCCCCATTCGCAAAATGCAGTACATGCCCGCTTTGTGTACAAGCTGAATAAAACGCCGAATGTCGTTGTCACCATTGAAATCAAATCGACCCGGACGCGGTTCATGGCGGGACCACACCACCGGCGCATCGATACAGTTCAATCCAGCAAGTTTGGCGGCGTGAATCCGATCGTGCCAATACTCTTGTGGTATCCGGGCGTATGGAATACTTCCAGAAACGAGCCAAATTCGGCGCCCATCGAGCATGAAGCTGCGACCGTCGCAGGTTAAAGTAGGCATAGTACGGAGTTCTCCAGTGTCAGCGTCCCTGCCGAAACCCAAACTTGTTTCTATCTGTCGGTCAGGACACGAGATACGCTCTAAGAGTCCATCTAATCTCTGTCAGTTCGCCAATGATGAAATGAGTGAGAAAAGGTTGTATGTTAGCCCCGGATCAAGAAATTGCCACTTTGGAGCAAGCTTCGGATACACTGAGGTAAGATTCTAGTAAAGAGGTACTCCCATACTCCTATCAAAAACAATACAAACCGGCGTTTCTACAGCTCTGCTCCTCTCAATCCTGGGAGGGTGTACTGCGAGCATGTCTTCGATTGACCGCCGCGTGGACAAGATTTTGGGTGCGGGTACCTCGAGCATCAACGGTGAAGCTCGCAATCCAAGTCGCCAAACGCCGCCAGATGGTGTCAACCGAACAAAATCCTTGTCTGACCGGTCGCCGGCAACAACAAACCTCCCCGCGAGCGAGCTGCGTTTTACCCCGGCCGATGAAGCAAGGTCAGTCGCGACCCGCCTCGATAGTTATGCCAATCCGCTCGCTACTTCAGAAGATGCCATTGTCATTGATCTCATTGCGGCATGGAAACAAAGCCAACTCACCGGGCGCGAATACCTGGCCGCTGAAGAAGAGTACATTTTTGCGGCAATCCGCTTGCTGACTGAACAGCATCGGTGGTCGCCGCGGCTCTTCAACGACACGACAGCAATCGTCGCCGGCTCCGGCGATATGGGAAATTTCCAACACGCGCTCAACATCATCAACACGCTCAGAGTCTCTCAGAAACTCCCTTTCGGCGGCGATGTCGAAGCCCGCTGGGTCACCAGCACAACTCAGCAGCTGCGCGAACAGGTGACCGATCGCTATCGCCAATCTGGTGAGATTTCGCTCGCCGCGAACATACCGCTTTTGCGTGGATCTGGATCTGTTGCGCAAGAAGAGATCATTCAGGCCGAGCGAGACCTGATCTATCAGGCACGGACTTTCGAACGCTTCCGCCGCAGCTACCTCGTCGATGTCGCGGACGACTATTTCAACCTGGTGAACCAGCGCAACCGAATCAAGAATCAAGAAGCCGCACTGGAGAGTTTCAAGAAGCTCAACGAAGCCGAATCAGCGCGAGTCGATGCGGGCCGTCGCCCGGCGTTTCAACGTAACATTACCCGCAATCAGGTTTTGAGCGCACAGAGCACGCTCTCAAGTCAACGTGAGTCATTCCGACTTGCCCTTGACCGATTCAAGATCCGACTGGGGCTTTCGCCCTCGAAGCTTGCAGCGTTGTCAACGACTGAACTTGTTATCCCACGACCCGAATCGACTGAAGATCAGGCAAGTGCGCTCGCGCTCGAATACCGGCTGGATCTGCAAACCCAGCGCGACCGACTCGACGACACCAAACGCGCAGCACTCAACGCCAAAAACCAGATGCTCCCGGATCTTTCGCTCCGCGGCGATGTCGGCGTTCCAACCGATCCCCGACTGAATGTAGGCGGCACCAACTTTGATGCCGGAGACCTCAATTACTCCACAAGTCTCACGCTAGGTCTGCCGCTCGATCGCGAAGCTGAACGACTGAGCCTCAAACGCTCAATCATCAATCTGGAATCCAGAACCCGCGAACTTGATCGCCAGCG
>SXOY01000153.1 GCA_005776545.1 Planctomycetia bacterium
ATCTCAGCCTTGGCTCCCCGGAAATCAAAACGATTGGCGATCGCCTTTTGCGTGTTATTGATCGCATTGGTCACTTCCTGCATATCTATGCGGCTGACACAGTCAATGGTGGGCATGGGCGACTTCTCCTCAGTTTGATCTGGCCTGAATTGCAAGGGTACGCGGCGGATTTGTTTCGCTATGCTCCCAGATTAGCCGATCAGAAAGCTATCGAATGCAAAGCAATACACCCCCACCTCAAGGTCCAGTTTCTCAGCCCCAAACCAAAGCCCCGACTCAAGGCCCGCCCGATGCCGGTTCGCCCACACTCGCACTGATCGGAATGATTTCCGCTTTGGTCTTTTTTCTCACTGTCATGTTCTTCCAGCAAAGCGATGTGCAGTCGATCGCTGACACAAAACCCATTGCCGCCTCAGAGACCGATGCCACCGTGTTCAACCTCGGAGCCAAAGGCTTCACCAAAATCTTCGGCACGATGTTCAAAGGTCAAGCCGGTGCGGCTGGTTCCCAAAACATGGTCGTCGACAGCATCCGCGATCTTGCCTACACCCCGATGGAGAGACTCAAGGCCGCGGTGTGTGCCGGTGAACTCGCCGGACCAGAACATGCGGTCACTGCTCTGGACAATGCTACGAAATGGGTCGATGACCAGGTTCGCGACAATCGCGCCAACCCTGAAATGGGCTTTGAATTCAAAGATGAAGACCGCGCCAAGTTCGACGACCTTCGCGACCTGCTCCTTCGCCACTATCGCTCGAAAACCGAAGATGCTGCTGACTCAAGCTCGCCACCAAAACCTCTGACCGACGACGAGATCGCAACGCTCAAGGAAAAAATGGGCTGGTTTGGACGCCTTTCCGCCGCACAAGGTGATCCAAATGCAACCGATCGCGCTGCACTTTTCGCAGGGTCAGATGCGCTCGTCGTCATGATGGTATTGATCGGCGCTGGAATGTCCGTTTCCGTCCTCGCCGGCTGCATCTTGTTCATCTTCGCCATCGTCATGCTGGTCACCAAGCGAATCACCACCGAGTTTGCCCCGCCTGCACCCGGCGGCTCGGTCTACATAGAAACCGTTGCGGTCTTCATCCTCGGCTTCATCTTGCTCAAACTCACCACCAGCATGTTCGAGCAAATGTACCCAGTCGATCCGCCAAGTTGGGTTGGCCCGGTACACCTGTGCCTGCAGTGGCTTCTCGCTCTCATCCCGCTTTACCCCCTCTTCCGCGGCGTGTCATTCCCCCAATGGCGCGAACAGATCGGATTTGCCGCCCCCAAAGGTGTTGCCCGAGAAATCGGTGTCGGCATACTTGCATACTTCGCCGGCCTCCCCATTTTCCTTGGTGGCCTCCTGATCTCTGTCCTTCTCAAGTTCATGATCGATCTTGCTCAGTCCCAATTTGGGAGCGGCGGGTCAAACGCCCCCATCTCAAATCCAGTCTTTGATGCAATCGTCTCCAGCAACCCGCTCATGCTGATCCTGCTTTTCTCGCTGGTAACGCTCTGGGCACCCTTTGTGGAAGAGATGATCTTCCGGGGCGCGTTCTTCCGCCACCTGCGAAGTCGCCTCGGGCTGGTTTTGGCCGCTGTTGTTTCAGCCATGATTTTTGGTGGCATGCACGGGTATGAACTGGTCATGCTCGGCCCGGTGATCTCCCTCGGCGTTGTTTTCGCCCTCATGCGCGAATGGCGCGGGTCAATCATCCCGTGCATCACCGCCCATATGCTTCACAACGGGACGGTTTTTACAATGTCGATCATCATGATCAAGCTCATTTCTCTGTAATCGTTTCGTGATTCCGCCCAACCAATGATCTTCTGGTGCGGTACCATTCGCACCATTTCGCGGCTTGGAATCGCCGCCGAACTAACGACCGAAAGCCGGGACTTGGCCAGAACCCCTCCTTCTCATCCAGATGACCATAAACCAGGTGCAAACACCGGGAATATGCGGCCATCCAGCCCTGGTGACCCAGATCCCGATGCCGACCTCATCGCTCAAGTCCGCTCCGGCGATGCCCGTGCCCTGGGTGCTCTACTCCGCCGCCACCAAGATGGCGTTTTCACCCATTGCCTGCGAATCCTGCGGCATCGCCAACTCGCCGAAGATGTTGCTCAGGACTCAATGGTCAAGATCATCAATGGCCTTGAAAGCTACGACGGCCGATCCAAGTTCAGCACATGGATCTACACCATTGTCCATAACGCATGCCTCTCCAAACTCCGGTCCGAAAAATACCGACGCCACGCAAGCCTCGAAGGTATGAGTGCCGGCAATTCCGATTCAGATGGCCCCAATGACGGTGGATTTGCTGAAAGTCGGGAACCGTCAGGACTCGCAGGAGTCGCAAAGAATGAAGTGCACGCTCGCCTTCTCGCGGCTTTGGCCCAACTAGAAGACGAACATCGGTCCATACTTCTGCTGCGAGATAGCCGCGGCATGGATTATGAGGCCATTGCAGGAATCCTGCAAGTGCCGGTCGGAACGGTAAAAAGCCGCCTCTTTCGGGCACGCGAGTCCCTTCGAAAGTTCATGGAGCAGTCTGTTCAGACCGCTTCAGACCTCTCGCCCGATGAGTGATGATGAAGTTGATGTAAGGACTAGTGAACAAGTTTGGAGCCGTGAAAAGTACATGAGTCAGGATCGTTTCTTCAATTCCCTTTCAGCAGACTTTGGTGACAGCGGCGCTGGTTTCACCGAAGAGGAATTGCTCGCCTATGTCGAAGGCGAACTTACCCCTGAGCGCATGGATTCCCTTTCGCTTCGCCTGCTCACCGATCCTGTTCTTTTCCGCCAGCTCGAGCAAATGCGAATCAACCGCTCGCTGCTTATGAGCATGCCGCTGGAACGCGCTCCCGCCGAGTTGCTCTCGCGCGTCCAAATCGCCTTTGAGCAGCAAGCTCTCGTCGGCTCGCCCCTTGACGAAGACCTTTCACCCCAGCTCAAGCTTGTTTCTGATGGCACACCCATCGGCGGCATGCGCCGAATGGAAATCGCCCAGAACCCCTGGTACCAGTCGCGCATGGCGATGGCCGCCGGCGTACTTCTGCTTATCAGCGGCGGCATCTACTGGGGCACCAGCGCTTTCCTCAATAATTCCATCAAGCCGATTGGTCCCATTGCAATCACGGATTCTGGCAAGATTACCGATCCAATCGAACCCGCACCGATTGAGTCAGTCGAATTTGCAAACGTTGACAAGCCAATCGAGCCAGTGCCCGTAGAAGAAGATCCGCAACTCCGCCTGATCGATTCAGGTGCGCCGTCTCGTTCAGATCTGGCTTCTGCTATTTCACTTCCCGATCACATCATTTCATCGGAGCAAGCCGCGATTCTCGCAAAAGATGGTCGCCTTGCCATCCGCGTTGCAACGCTTCGTTCCGAGCAAGCCGTTGAACAAGTTGACAAGCTGACAGCGATTCGCCCTGAGGCCTCCCGCTCGTGGCGCATCGGTCGCGATATTTCACCCGAAGTGGTGGACACCATTGCCAGCGCTACTGAGACTCCATCGCACTCGATGGTCCGTTCCAAAGATGGCAACCAAGTTGCGCCTGGCTCAATCCACGAAGTTGCCAGAATTGCTCAGACCTTTACACCAATTCAGATGCCGTTCTCTTCGCCACTGATCAGCGCTACAAGTTCTGGCATGTCAAACATTCCTCGCAAGCCCACCGGATTTGTCGTTGAAGTTGATGCGGCGTCGAATTCGCTTGCCGCGATCAAGGGTCTGCTTGCCGAAAAAACCAACTCTGTTGCGACGTTTATCGAGCTGCCATCGGCCGTTGATGCTGGTCCGCTCACCGATCCCGAGACCATTCTCTGGTTTACTCAGTCGCCAGAGAATTGGGTCCCCCGCGTCCGCGTCCCGGTTGTAGTCGGTCGCTGATTTCTCTCACTACCTAAATACAAAGCAGGGC
>SXOY01000154.1 GCA_005776545.1 Planctomycetia bacterium
AACGAATCTGAATTCCCGGTGTATCGCATTATGCAAGCCAAAGAGATTAAAACCGAAATAGTGCCATAGGGGGAATGGTCCCTGGGAGAACTGCCACATGTCACAATTCGCTGCCGCACCGTCGCCGTCAGAAACTCGTCCTGCATCCAATTCTCTTGGATTCGCCGGTTTTCTTTGCAGCACCATTGGGCTTGTATGCACAATTGGAATTCTCTGCCCCATCGGGTTTATTCTTTCCTTGTTTGGGCTGAGAAAACAGCCGCGTGGGTTTGCAATTGCCGGGACCATCATCGGTTTTATTGGGTCAGCTGGTCTGCTGATTATGAGCATTGCAGGGGTGTTGGCGTTTGCTGCGATCGCGAGCATCGCTCAACACGGGCTTCCCTTTGTACACACAGTGGTTGATGGAGCATCGTTGTATCACCAGGTCGAACTCTACAGGCAGTCCAAAGGTACGCTGCCAACGACGATTGCGGACTTGCAGGTTGATTCCGCCGCGACGATCGATGGCTGGGGACATGCGTTCCGCTATCAACTCAATCCGGATGGCTCATTTACGATCTACTCAGATGGCCCCGATGGCAAGCAGGGGACGGTTGACGACATTCCAGCGTTGAGTTCCAGCCCAGAGTTTTCAAGCCCAAAGCGAACCTCTCAACCCAATGGCCCTGTCTAATTTTCCGCTCGAATCGACTCGCAAATCCCCGGTATCAGCGGCAACAAATCTTCAGCCAGCATTCCGCCGGACGCATGGGTGTTGGCCGCCCATTGCTCGCCAGCAATCGCGTGAACTAATACACCAGCGCGAGCCGCATCAAAGAGCGACAACTGCTTGCGAGCAAAAAACTGTGCGACCAAGCCGCCAATAACACCGCTCAAGACATCGCCTGTTCCGGCTGTTGCCAGGCATGCCGCCCCGCGATTGCATGTCCACACTCTCAGTCCATCACTCACAACCGTGCCCGCACCTTTGAGTACGACGATGCAACCGATGCGTTGAGCGAGTTCTGCGGCGGCGGCACACCGGCTTTCGGGGTCTACAGGATTACTGCTCAGGGCGAGCGACTTTGCTAGCCTCGCATATTCGCCGGGATGCGGTGTCACAATTGCAGGTGCTCGAAAATCCCTTTGAATTTCCACGATTTCGGACATCGCGTTCAAGCCATCTGCATCGAGCACCAGCGGTGTGTCATCTTTTTGCACTGCTCGCAATACGAGCGCTCGCACGCCAGCACAATTTCCAAGACCCGGTCCAACAACTAGACATTCTGCCAACGCTGCCTGCTTATCTATCAACGCTGCCGCCAAATGGCCTTCTATTTCGCCTTGATCGTTCACGTCGAGCGCGATTCCAGTGGCCGATGAGGCCAGCGAGATGACCTGAGACACAATCGGCTCTGGTGCGGCGATTTTCACAAGTCCGCACCCGGCTCGCAGTGCACCCATCGCAGCGAGAGCCGGAGCGCCGAGCATGCGCTGCACACCAGCAGTTGATCCGCCGACAACGCACACAGTTCCAAATGTCCCCTTGTGCCCATCTGCGGGCCGCCTGGGCAACACCGGGTTTTCAGTAACCGTCGAAATCACTTGAGTTTCTCGATTTTGATCTGGAGTCGGCCCAATAGCGGCACCAAACTCATCATGGAGTTGTTGAGTTCGCCATCTTCAAGTGCTGTCACAGTCACAGCAATATGAGTGGCATCGAATGACACTTTTCCTGGCAAGGTTGAGTCCAGGTCTACCCACCTCATTTTGCCATCAAATTCAACCATTGCCTGTGTCCACATGTGGTATCCGAAAATGTTCTTTTCGCCCGCAAACTCATCGGCGTACTCAAGCCCGCTGACAACGCGAGATGGAATCCCATCTGCTCGAAGCAGCGCGGCCAGCAGCACACCATGTTCAGAACAATCGCCCGCTTTCGTCTTGGCCACTTCCGCTGCGCCTGCGAATCCTTTGCCCAGTTCTTTGTGTGAAATGTGCTTGTACGCAAATCGACGCAGCAATTCGGCCCGTTCTCGCGGCAGCAATGTGTCCTTGTTGTTCAGCGCTTTCGCGGCCAGGGCCTTAATCATCGGGTCATCTTTCGAGATCATCGCCGAATGACCAAGGAATTTCGGATCCTTCTTTTCTTCCTCAGTTGCCTCAACAAAAGTTTCTGCACTCGTAATCAACCGCCCGCTCTTGCTGTCCCGCTTCTCAAACCGCTGGCCGCCAGCTGTAGGAAGATTCGGCATTTCTCCCTCGCTCACCGAAAGCAGATAGGTCGCATTTGCCAGTTGTCGTGGCGATGGA
Organism: Planctomycetia bacterium; assembly: GCA_005776545.1. The sequence continues at coordinate 2,296 of SXOY01000154.1, forward strand.
ATAATCATGTTCGGTTTCACAAACAACTGGACCATCATCTCTGGTGCGGCAAACTTGTGATCGCGCACCGTGCCATCGGTTCGCGTTGTTGTTACAGGAATTCCGCCCAGTGGCACTTCGGTTTTCAACAATTCCAGATCGGGGTCCAGATACTCGGTACTTGAAAAGCTGAAACCACTTCCAGTTGTCGTCACGATCGACCAGATTGTCGCGTCAACCATCTTGTCGCCAACGGCTACCTGTGTCTTGCCTTTGGCTTCGTGTTCGACAGTTACAATGTCCAGCCCAGCACTCGGATCAATTGTCACAACCGAGAACTTCTGTTCGCCAGCCCTGATCTTGTCTTTAACGACCCGAGCGAGTTTGGCGGGGCTGAGCCACTCTTGCGTTGGCAACGGCTGCTTGCTTGTGTTCTTCGTTTCTTTTCCATCCGCGGCGGCGGTCAACGTCGTGATCGTGACACCATCGGAGCCGAACGTGTATTCTTCAGTCACAGGACCCGCCGCGATTTCGCGGTAAATCTTCATTCGGAGCGGCTTGCCTTCAGTCGATTCAGCGAAGAACGTGCCGATACGAACCGTAATCGAGATGTTACCGCGTGCAACAGAGAACTCCATCAACGACTCGCTCTCAATCGTCCCATTGCTGCTTGTTTCGCTCGTCTTGCTCCAGCCCGCGCGACTACCGGCGATATCTACTGCAAACCAGTCTGTCTTGACAACTGGCCCGGCAATTGCAGGAACTTGCGCTGTGACTGGAGCGGCGGGGGCGGTTGGTGCGGCTGGCTGAAATCCGATGGCGGACCCAGCAAAAACCGCGGCGGCAATTGTGAATTGGGTAACAAACTGACAAATGTACTTCTGTGACATGAATGCCTCCGTGCGCGTGCCCATTACATTAGGTGTCTATCGACTCTCCTGCCCATCCCATTCCTACGCTATCGCTATGCAATCGGCGGCATATTCATGGCGACTTCTTCGAGCAGGCGAGTTTCGCCTCGACGGCGGCTCAATGTTCGGACTTATCCCCCGCACGGTCTGGTCTAAATCGGTCCCGATCGATGAACTGGGTCGTATCACCGTGCAGCACAATGTGCTATTGCTTGAGCGATGCGGCACTGGCGATGGTCCCAAACTCATTGTTCTTGAAACCGGCAGTGGCGACAAGCTTGATCCAAAGTTCCGCAATCTCTTTGCGATGGAAAATCGCTCCCTGCTTGATGCACTTCATGAAGTTGATTGCCCGCTCAACGATGTCGGACTTGTCACCTGTACGCACTTGCACTTTGACCACGCCGGCGGACTTACTAAGGTCTCCCCTGCTGGACCCGTTGCCACATTCCCCAATGCACGCGTTGTCGTACAGGCGAAGGAACTTGCCGATGCTCGCGCGGGCCGCAGCGTCATGACCAAAACCTACTTCAAAGAAAACTACGAACCACTCCAAGACCATTTGCACATTGTTGATTCCCCTCGTCCAGTCCCAGTCGGCATTATCCCTGATCGCAATGGCACTCCAATAGGCGATGTGTCAGTGCGAGAGACTGTTATCGCCCCCGGCCTCAGTGTCTTTCTTTGCCCCGGCCACACCTGGGGCCAGCAGGCGATGAAATTCAAGGACGACAAGGGACGGACGGTCGTTTTCGTGCCAGATGTGATGCCAACCGCCGCCCATTTGGGTCAGACTTACAGCCTCGCATACGATGTTGAGCCGTACACAACACTGCTCTCAAAGACCTGGTTCCTTGCCGAAGCGGCCCGGCACGACTGGCTGCTGGTCCTCGATCACGAGCCTGGAAACCCACTGTTTCGAGTTCGACCGGATGAAAGAGGCTGGTATAAGTTGCAGCCGGAATAGACTACAGTCTTCTGCAACACTCTTAGGAATATGTATTGAGCACTACCGCGGACAACACGGTCCAACCAGATGCATCGCTGCCATCAGATTCGCCGCGCATGCTCTCTGTCAAGCCCACACTCTTTGATCGCCTCGATCGCTGGTTCAGTAAGCTCTCAGCCCGCAGCCCGTTCTGGCAGCGCGTCGCAAGTTTCATTTTCATGCCATACTCCTTTAAGAGCGGCATCCAGATGAAACGCCTGGGCGAGAACTCTTTCTTCGCTGTCCTCCCCTTCAAACGAATCAACAAGAACTGGTACAATGCCATGGCAGGCGCTGCGCTGCTCGGCAATGCGGAAATCGCTGGCGGCATGTACGTCTTTGACCTAGCTGGCGGCGATTACACGGTCGTTTGCAAAAACCTCGAATTCAAATTCCTCCGCCCCTGCTTTGGCGATGCTATTTACAAGATCACGCCCCGCGAAGATCTCATGGCGTTCATAAAGT
>SXOY01000155.1 GCA_005776545.1 Planctomycetia bacterium
CTCCAAGAGTCGGTGTCTCCATAAGTCGTGGCCGCCTTAGCCATCCACTTGGCGATCTGCAGGCCCGTGTGAGCATCGACTTCCGTCCTCCTCCTCGGCATTCCTTTCTCCAGCCTGTTGCTCCCATCCCCTCCATCCACGCCTCTCAAGCCTTCACGCGCTACTCGTGGGCGGCCTCCACGTGCTCCCCATCTTCCTGCATCCAACTTCGTTTTCGGCTCCACTGCCACCAGAGCTGAGCTGGAGACGTCTGCAATGGCTGCTGGTGCTGGAGCTGCATGATCGCCATCGACCTTCACGCGCCTGCTGTCCACAGCTTGCACCTGCACGAACTCCAAATCCGACGGCTTCGGTTCCGGCATTAAGAACAATTCCTCTGACAAACCGATCTCCGGCGATGTTTCGCAACTCACGCAAGCCCCGGAAATCATCGCTGTTGACGGTGCTTGAGGCTTTCACTTCGATTCCAACAATCTGTCCCGCCGCATTCTCCAAGACCAGGTCAACTTCTTTTCCGCCAACCGTGCGGAAATGAAACGGCTTCACATGTACCGTGCTCCATGTTGCCTGCTTGATCAACTCCATCACAACAAAATTTTCAACCAGCGATCCCAGAGCATTACTGTCCGACTTCAATCGAGCAAGCGTCATTCCCAGCAGATGCGAAGCAAGTCCGGTATCCGCCAACATCACTTTGGGAGCCTTGGTCAATCGGATTCCCTGATTGCTCGCCCACGCTGGCAATGTCACGATCAAGAACGTCGCTTCCAGCAATGCGAAGTAGCGTTTGAGCGTCGTCTGAGGCAGCGAGAGACTTCGCGAAAGGTCTGCGTAATTCAGTACGCCGCTCGTGCGTGATGCGATCATCATCAGCAGCCGGGGCAGATCAACCACCCCTTCGATATGTGACATTTCGCGAATGTCGCGTTGTAGAATCGTCGTGAGATATGACTCAAACCACGCAGACCGGCGAACGTCAGTAGTTCGTGATAATGGCTCGGGATATCCGCCACGAAGAACGCGATCTAGAAGTGTCATCTTCGATGTCTTGCCTTTTGACGCACTGGGCATTCTGGGTGAAAACGCGCAATCAATGAACTTCTCGCTGTGGCTCTCAATTTCGCCTTGCGAAAGTGGCCAGAGCGTTATGATCTCGATTCGTCCAGCCAGCGATTCAGAGACTTTGGGCAAGAGCAGTACGTTGGCTGAGCCAGTCAAAAGGAACCGTCCGGGCTTTCGGTTCTTATCTACCTCAGCTTTGATCGCCATGAACACTCCAGGTGCGCGTTGCACTTCATCAAGCACCACCGGGCCATCGAATGAAGCAATGAATCCGCTCGGATCGTTCGTCGCGGCAGCAAGTACGGTCGCATCATCGAGAGTAAAGTACTGCCGCGACGTGTTGCCCTTCAGCGACTGAGTCAAAGTTGATTTACCAGTCTGCCTTGCGCCGTGAACCAATACAACAGGAGTGTCCTTCAATGCGGCATCGAGGTGAGGTATTGCATGGCGTGCGAGCATGGTCAATTATCGTCCACTTACTGGTCAATTTTCAACCACCAAGTGGTCAATTTTCAACCAGATAGTCCGATAACGTATACTTCCCAAATTGTCGTTTACACCAATCCGGTCGACCCGAACCCGCCCGTCCCGCGATCGGTCGCATCCAGCGTGTGTACAACTTCGATGGTGGCATGCGCTACTGGGCAAATGACCAACTGAGCAATCCGCATCTGGTGGGTAATCGCAAACGCCTCGCGGCCCCAGTTAATCAGGGCAACTTTGATCTCACCCCGGTAGTCGCTATCGATAGTGCCGGGAGCATTCGGAAGACCAATGCCGTTTTTGGTGGCAAGGCCCGAACGGGCCCGGACCTGACCTTCGAATCCCGCAGGAATTGCCACCGACAATCCCGTCGGAATCATGGCAATATCACCGGGCTTCAACACCCAATCCTTCTGATCCGGCGGCAAGCACGCGCACAAATCCATGCCAGCAGCCCGGGCAGTCTGGTAGGCGGGAATCTGTGCCCGGTCCGAAAGAAGTTTGAAGGCGAGAGTGGGGGTGGGTGAGGTCATGGGGTGAGCATAGTTGGGAAAAGGTCCAGAAAGCTTGCAGCCGCCAAAACCCGGGCTACAAAAAACCCTGAACCTCATTGGCGGAGAAGTGGTAGCATGTAGGTGACTTTGGAGGTTGGCATGACAACGGCAAGAGCTATCGGATACATGGGTGCATTCCTGGGCATGGTCCTTGCGACCGAAGTTGCCCACAGTGACGATCCAGTTCCGGAAAAGGTCAAAGAGAAAAAGGTCGTGGAGCCAGCGACGCGCGGGCCGATCACCAACGTTGAATTGGAGCGAGTCTTCACGATCAAAGAGCTGGCCATGCCAGTACTCTCGATCGATCCCATGGACACTGACTTTGGTGACTTGGAAGCACTTGTAGAAAAAATCGGCACTTCACGGGTGGTCATGCTGGGCGAACAGTCGCATGGCGATGGCGCAACTTTTCAGGCTAAGTCGCGCCTAGTGAAATTCCTGCACCAGCGGATGGGGTTCGACGTCATCGCATTTGAATCGGGGATCTACGACCTGGATCGCGTGAACATGGGAATGCGAGAGGAGCCAAATTGGAACGAGGCGGCCAAGCGAGGCATCTTTGGAATATGGTCGCAGTCAGAACAGTGCCGCCAACTGTTCGAATACATATATGACACGCATCATGGACATCTGCACGGATTGCGGCCGCTCGAGGTCGCAGGGTTTGATTCTCAGTTCACACTTGCGATCAAGGAAAGCCCGTTCTTCGATGATGTCGAGCGGTTCTTCTCTCGGACCAACGGCGTGATAGATGGCAATATGGCAGACCAATTGGTGCAACTCAAGGTCTGGCACACCGAAGTGTCGTTCACACCAGATGTCACAGAAGACATCGAGCAGCAACTTTCTGAAGAACAGCTTGAGCGTCTGGAAAAGGCCCGGCAATACAACCGCGAGCAGATTGAAGAACTGCTGAAAAACATCGACAACGTGGTGGCGGCCCTGGATAAAGATGTTGCATCGGCGCAATCTCAGTTGCGTCGAATCCACGATTCAAGAACAATCGGGCTGTATCGCCAATCGCTTCTTTCCATGAAGGCGTATTCGAAACAGGTGGCCGAAGGCAAAGTGACAAAAGTAGAAGACAACAACCTGCGCGACAAAGCTATGGCAGAGAACTTGCTTTATCTGGTGAACACACAGTTCAAAGATCGCCGCGTGATTGTGTGGGCCGCGAGTTTCCACAATTTATGGGATGCGCCAAAAGTGCGTTGGCAGACCGATGAGCAGGACATGCCGGGGGCGTATGCAAAGACAGTGACGATGGGTTCGATCGTGAAAGAGGCATTGAAAGACGATCTCTATTCGATCATGTTCACGGCATATTCAGGGCAAACTGGAAAGCCCTGGACCGGCGCTTCGCCTTTGGATGCCGCAGGAAAAGCAACGCTCGAACACTACTTCAAAAAAGCAGGATTCAAACATGCCATGATCGATTTCAGATCGATCAAGCCAAAAGAAGATGGCTCTCTGCACTGGCTCCGTGGCAAGGTAATCGCCCGTCCGCTGGGATATCAACCCATGACCGCAGACTGGGGCGCGCACTGCGATGCGATGTTCTATTCAGAAGTCATGATGCCAAGCACAAAGGCAAGTCTGCCGCAGTTGCCCGACGGTGCGAAGCCAGACACGATTCCGGATGACGATGCGCCGACGGTGGGCAAGCCAAAGTTCTAGTTCACTTATCGCGTGAAGTTCCACTCAAGCACCCCTGCCGAAAAATCCTTCTGAAGCTGCATGTTGATGCGAATTCCCGACGTGAGAATGCGAGGAAATGTTGCGGCGTCAAATTGATTGAGGTGCGCGGTAAGTTTCTCGACACCTGGAACTTCCTTCCATGTTTGACCATCCAGGTATTCAACATCCCACGATTGCGGAATCCGGCATTCTCCTCTTCCGGTATCATCAAACCAGTACACCGAAGTCCCAGAAACTTCTCGCGGAGTAGTGAACTCATACTGAATCCACTCGGTCGTCCCCTTGTGTGGCCAGGTGGTATAGCGCGGGATTGAATGATCGTCTGAAGCAGTTGGTATCAGTTGATCAAACAGCGCATTGACGCCATCGCCATTTCCAACAAACGAAGTCGTCGCGACCACGCCTTGAAGCGGCGCATGAGGCAGCGACTGTGGAGATTCAGGTGTGAAAACCTGCATGGACCGACTACCGCGGTTGTTCCACATGAAATATGGAATAGCCTCAACCGTCATTGGCGCGCTTGACTCTGGTGTTGAATATAGAGTCTGCGAGTCC
>SXOY01000156.1 GCA_005776545.1 Planctomycetia bacterium
GGACAAAAACTGTTTTTGTGGGGACAAAAACTCTGAACCCAGGCACAAAGACTCCCCAGATCGGGTGTACGTGTGTCTCAGAGGGACAACGCTTGGTACGCAGAGTCGCAGAGACGCAGCGCGGCAGAGCCGCAACCAAACTAAAAAAAGCGTTGACCCGCGTAGGGTAGTGGTGTTCAGACCTTACCAGACAACGGGAGCAACGCCATGCAGGAGTTTATGCAGCGGTTTGGCGCATCGGTGACAGGTACATTGAGCGGGTTTGACCGAGTGCGGTTTCGGGGAACGCTGCGTCTGTTGTGTAACAGTGGCGGGATGTTGAGTTGGCTGAACCAGAACAAGGTCGATCTCAAGGACTTTGACGCGTTCACTATGGGACTGACCAAGCGTGTGACCGAAGCGTCCTTGCGGCGGATGACGGATGCAGGGCGACCGGTGGAATACGTGAGCAGTTCAACCGTCAGCAAGGAAGAGGTTGCACTTGCGATTGCGCGGCGGGATGGGATACAGGAGGGGCCAGTGTGCGCCCTCACATGCGTTGAGCCATGCATGTCGTATTCGATTCGCAGAAGCCGTGACAAGACCAATCATGTGCTGGACTATTGCTTGCGCAAGTGTCTTCACATTTACCATTACCTGATCGACCCGGTGGTGGGATGGATGAACATCAGAGTGCAGACCTGGGCACCATTCCAGATCAAAGTGTGCCTGAACGGGCGGAGATGGCTGGCCCAGCAGATGGATCGGAAGGAACTGGGGTATCACCAGCGCGAGAACTGCTTTGTGTGTCTGGAAGATCCGATCAAAGCCCAGGCGCTGATGGACAGGCAGTTACAGACATCGTGGCCGCAATTGCTGGACCGGTTCAGACGGGAGGTGAATCCGGCATACGGACGGATCTTCGCCGCCGCACCTGTGGACTACTACTGGACTGCTGATGAGACCGAATGGGCAACCGACCTGCTGTTTAGGACACCGCACGAGTTGGCCAGCGTGTATCCCAAACTGATCCGGCACGCGATGGTGTCAATGGGGAGCGTGGAAGTGATGCGATTCCTGGGACAGCAAGTAGAAAGTCGAATACACCATAACTTCAAGGGCGAGGTGATGACAGACCTGCGGCAGCGACCTGAAGGAATACGGGTCAAGAGTCGCTGTCGCGGCAACTCGGTGAAGATGTACGACAAACAGGGGAGCGTTCTGCGGGTAGAGACAACGATCAATGATGCCGGAGCGTTCAAGGTGTACCGCAGGCCCGAGGGGAAGCCCAAGGCTAAATTGGAGTGGCTCAAGCTTCGCAAAGGCGTCGCGGACATGGCGCGGCGTGCGGAAGTGAGCGATAAGAGCAACCAGCGATATATGCAGGCACTGGCATCCGCCGACCTCCAAGCCACCGTTGGAGAACTGGCCGCCAAAGTATGTTGTCCGGTGAAGTACCGAGGTCGGCGTATGCGGGCACTGCGTCCGCTGGATGCCAAGGACACCGCCCTGCTGGAAGTAGTGAGTCGGGCGGAGTTTGGGATCAACGGAATGCGGAACCGTGACCTGCGCGAACCAATCTATGGCCCCGATGGAAAGAACAAAGCAAAGACCAAACGTCGGTCGGCGGCCATCAGCCGCACACTGGCGCTTCTGCGGGCACATGGACTCATCGAAAAAGTCCGAGGTACCCACCGTTACATGGTGACCCAGACCGGACGCAACACCATCACCGCCATCCTCGCCGCAGCAGCGGCGACTCCACACTCGCTGAATAAGGCAGCTTGATAATTTTCGCACGCTGCAAAGAATCTAACGATTAGTAGTACAGAGAAAGGCATGAAGAGTATTAACATCAGATACACACGATGGACACGATAAAGGCAAGGCGTTTTCCTACCTTGCTGATCGTTTCTATCTGATGTTGAATTGTCTCTCTCTTTCATGTCTCTGCGTACCAGGCACTGTTTGACTTTGTTTTGTGCGAAGGCGAACACCGGACAAGGTCGGTTGTGTCGTGTTGCCACGTACTGATATAACATTACGAAATATCAACACGATCGCACAACGGTCGTTTTGCGACAACTGCCGCATTACCCCTTGCCCTCGTCCTCGTCCGGTATCCGTTATTGGGGTAAACACCCTGGAAAAATCTGCGCTTACTTGCTGGGCACCTATGGCGATTCGCACAATTTTGATCGAATTTCACAGGATTATTTGCAACCGAGGAAAACGTGGTTCATATTAGATATGGAGTGCCGCGTATCGGAGTAGATACGGGTACTTCATCAGAACGTCCACGGCTAATTGACACTTGAAAATAACTGAATACCAAATCGCTCGTTGCGAAATATGTCCAAACGCGTTCAGTCAAAGTGCTCCGATAAGTCCGGGACGACACACATAAGGAGCCTTGAAATGTTGAATAGAAGAAAAGTTGCAGCGCTGTTAGGGGGGGGGGGCGTACTTGGTTAGTATCGCTGGTGTGGCGCACGCACAACCAACAGCTCAACCTGGTGGCGCAGTTATCTTGCCGGGTGCAATTCCAGAAGCTGGTGACCCGACCCCGGAAACGGGTACTGCTTGCGCGTGGCACCTTCTTCCGGCTGCTTCAGGCAGAAGCGTAGATACTCCCTTTGATCCAATAGCTCCGCTCGGCTGGCTCTTTGACACCACTTCAGGAAACGTCGCAAGCTGGGCCAATACTCCGGGTCTCGCAACATGGACACCTGATCGTCGTCCAATGATGACGGTTCAACTTTCAAGCGCGGGCTTCGGTCAGAACCCGCATGGTAATAGAGATACCTGGTGGATTGCTCGTTATTTCACAGATGCGGGCGGCAAGACTCGGATCCACGATGATGTCGCTGAAGATCAGCGCAGCCCCAACATCCCCGAATTGGGAGGGACTTTCAATTCTAGATACGATTGGTTGGTGGATGGAAACAACCAGTACCTGAATGCTCCGAATAATGTTCCCGATCAGTTTGATGCATTGATCCGCACAATTCTCCGTTGGCGCGAATATGGGGTTCGGCGCGTCATGCTTCATCTCCCGGCTGGAATTAACGGAGGCAAATATCTTGGGTACGCTGCGGGACATTCTGGCGATCCCAATTATCGCGTGTATGGCGGTACGAATCAGTCCATGAATCAGTTTCACGCGATGCCAGCATGGAAGAGACATTATTTCCTGGGTGTCGATGCCGAAGGAAACCCGGCTCCTAATGCGTGGACAGCTTTCAAGAGTGCTCATCCTGAAATGGACATCGAGGTCTATGTCGGCGGCGGTTTGCCGCAGAACTCGATTGATTTGGGAACTGAGCCGACAAACAACTCGCTATCTACAAATCCAGATGATCTGTACAGCGGGGCGTTGCGTGACGTGCGACAGGCATACTTGGGACTCAACGGCTCGGGACAAGAGGTCCGCGGTCCAGTCTGGCGCGAATGGTATAGCGATAGCACGCCCGGCTGGCCAATCGACCCGCGTAAGCAATTCTGGGTACGGGGTTCAGGTGGTGGAGGCGTAGGTGTTTGGGAGCTGGTGCCTGGCAACCTTGACCAAGTCTACAACCAACTCAGTCCGTGGATCAGTTCAGGGATCAAACGCATCTGGCTTGATGCGGCGAGTGAGAACAATCGACAAGGCGTAAACGACATGGCGGGCTGGGAGCGCCGGTGGGGCGCCCTCGAACTTGCACACAATCCGTGGATCCGTAATCAGAACATCCATATTGGCGGAGAGACAATTCCGACCATTAACATTGTGAATCCAAACGGAAGCATCACTGAGATTCTCGACGATTGCGCTGTCGCGAACATGCCCTGGTTTGCCAATTTTCAGGTGGTGTCCTCTCCGAACAGCGGCACGACTGGTCCCCGTCACTGGAAAAACTACGCGATGACTACGTTGGCTCGCGACACGACCGAAGTACATCTGCTTGATGACACCAGCTTTATGGACTGGAGTCAGTACCAATACGCACGTGAGCATGGGTACGTTGTGAGTGCCTACAACGCTTACGGAACCAATCCCAAAGAAGCGGAAATGATGAAGCGCTGGTACTCGATTGGAAAAATCAGGATTGCAGATTTCAACGGTGATGGTGTGATCAACGCCACCAATCCAAGCCTTCCCAACGATTATGAAATGGCCCACGCAGCCGTGGAGCGTTCCAAAGCGTTTGCGGAAGCGAACAACAGACAGATATTTCCAGCAGTGTTCGGCAACGGCGACTTCGATGGCAACGGGACCATCAATGATCTTGACTGGTTTTACTTTGATCTTGTCTGGCAACAAGGCGGAACGCTTGTGAGAGATTATCAGGCGGCAGGAAACGAAAACCACGATTACTAGCTCACGTGTTCTCGACGTATCGGCCTTTGGTCAAACATAAGGAGGTAACTTCAATGAAATACATTAAGGTAATGTTCTGTATCGCAGTGGGGTGCACATCACCGTGCATGGGACAGGAAATCTACAAGTACTTTCGCGGTAGTGACGGCTCCCGAATTGTCGAACAGGTGTTTGCGGACGAGTTGCAGCCTCAGACGAATTTCCATGCCTATGACAACTGGCGAGACAGCTTTTTCGGTGGAGAAACAAATGAGGCTCGAGGAATTTACCGGGCTGGTGCCGCTGAGATAGCAGACGATTTGGTTCTTGTTACACGCGGTCCTTCGCTCATCACCGACATTGGATTTTCGATTGTAAATACATCATTTACGACCATTACTCGGTATCGCGTGACACATCGATTCTACAACAGCGAGCGTGTCTTGCTGGGCTTCGACTCATTTACGATTGACGATGCGCCAATTCAACCCGGACCAGGAGTGGCATTCTATTCTGATGGGGGGTTCTATGCACCTTTTGGAATAGTAGTACCGCCGCGTGTGTTCATGAGCATTCAGGTTACAGATGTAGTTGGCGCAGATTCCGGCAGCATCGGTGCATTCTTCGTGGGGCCACGCACGCTTGGTTACAGTTCGCAATTTGCATATAATTTTACAAACGGTGCGACTATCAACCTAGATAGCTCGGATCAGACCAACATGCAGTTCTTCATTAACACTCAAGATGTACCCGCTCCGTGTGCAACGGTGGTGCTGTTGTCGGGATTGGTTGTCTCGTCCCGTCGCCGCCGATAGCTAATCCTCACCTGCATTCAACCCACTCCACGCCGCGAAACTATCGAGTTTCGCGGCGTTTTTCTCGCGGTGCGTCACTCCGTCACTTTCACACCCACTCCCAACCAATTGCCCCAGGCAGACCAAACTGTGCCAAGATCACACTACGCAACAATGGGAGGCGTTCTATTTAGGATGTGCAGAAACAAAACAGAAGGCGTATCAACTGCCGGGCATCAACTGATCGATTGTCCATTTCATCTCGGTTTCGCGGCAGTCGATGTGTACTGAGAAGAAGCCCGGTTTGCCGTTGGCGGTTTGTCGTTCGGCTTTTCGCATGAGTGGCAGAATAACTTTTCGATCGGTCTCGGGGATATCCAGTTTCATCATCTCTTCCCGCGTGTACCAGTCCAATCGACCCTCGCGCATGTCGTGTGGTTCAACCCAGACCGTCCCCAGAACCTGGTAGACGAACATGAGCCA
>SXOY01000157.1 GCA_005776545.1 Planctomycetia bacterium
CCTCCTGAACTTGCACTGTTGTGGCGTGACTCGGCTTGATTTCAATCTCGGTAGTTGTCGACCCGCGACCGCGTGCAACTGCAACCACATGTTCAATCATGCGACCGGGGATGTTGACCCCCGTTGTATCGATTGAATTCCTGAACTCCATGGTGTGATTCACTTCGCTTACCAGCAGTCCGCGTTCCGGACATTCCAGCAGGTCAATAGCCAGAAGCCCGCCGCCAAGCGCCCGAGCTGTTCGCGTGCAGATATCCCGCAGATCGGTATCAATTGACAGCCCTGCTGCCTTGCCACCGCGGGCGGTATTTGTGATCCAATGCTCGCTTGCACGCGTGATCGCCGCGATCGGCTCGGTTCCCGACACAAACACGCGTAGATCACGACCCGGCTTATTGATGTGTTCTTGGACATAGAACACGCTGTGGGACACGCCAAGCCCGCCCTTGTGCTCGACTACGGCTTCCGCCGCATCGCGATCGTTGATCTTTGCCAGCAGTCTTCCCCACGAGCCAACCGTTGGTTTCAAGATCGCCGGGTATCCATTGGCTTCAATCGCAGTCAGGGCCGACTCTGGTTCAAGTGCCACTCGCACCCTAGGCGTAGGAATTCGATTCCGCGCGAGTACCAGTGATGTCATGAGTTTGTCGCCGCAGATGTCGATGAGACGCGCGGGATTGACGCACGGAATGCCAAACGACTCAAGCACGCGAACAGCGGTGAGCGCCTGTGTCTGACTGATGCACCGTTCCAGCACCGCATCAAAGCGCTGCCAGGGCGATGGATCATGGATATCAAACACCTGCGTCCGGACATCGATCACTTCGTGTTCGACGCCTTGCCGCTCGAGTTCTTCGATCAGCAACTTCTCTTCAACTCGAATTCGCGAAACCAGTACAGCGATCTTCATCTGTCTCTCCCTGTCGTCCAAGCGCCTAGTGCCAAATGCCTAGTGCCGAGATTCACTCGCCCCAGTCTTCACGAACTTCGGGGGCCAATGCGACGCGAACTGGGGAGGTGTTGGTGACTTCCAGTTCCACGCCGCAGTCGCCGCAGCGAACCACTTCGCCATTCAGCGGGCGTCTGTTCAAGGTCACGACCGCCGCACATTCAGGACAGTCACACGATTGAGTCTCAATTGCTTCTGCGTTCATTTCAAACTCCTTGCATTCAAACAGGTTCAAAAAACAACAAAGCCCGTCGGATTCATCCGGCGGGCCTGATTAGGACTTTGGCAGGGTTGTCTGGGTCTTACACCAGCATGCCGCGATCCATCAGATCCACCGGGTAAAGTTTGGCTTTACCTTTGGATTTGCAGGATTTGGGCGATTTTGAGGCAGTTGATGGCGCAGCCAATGACACACCGCTTGCAGCGATTGAAGGTGTCAGGATGGCAAGCTGGGTCAACATGATGGTTAATACTCGGCACAATGCGGTGGGTTCCCGCAGCTAATTAGTAGTTTCACGGAATCTAATTGTCAAACTGGGAAACAGAATTGTCGCATTTTAGCCCCTTTTTCAGAAAAAATGAGAATTGTGCGAATTGTCGTGAGTGTATGAACCAGTCTCCGTTCATCACATTTCAGGCCTGGTTGTGTCCAGGTTTGATAAAGGCTTCTGAACGCGATGTTCCAAAGACGCGGCGGACAGAAGGAAAAATCGATTTCGAGGAGATAACGATGAAGGCTTCCAAAGTAATGTCAAAGATGCTCGCCGTTTCAACTGTCGCATTTGCTGCCACGGTTTCTCAGGCTCACCTGGGTGGATTTGAGAACAAAGACGGCTATCAGCCATTTCTTAATATGGTTCAAAATTACAACGCTGGTCAATACGGACTCAGCAGCGGATACATGGCTATGGCGCCAGTCGCCATTACTCCAAGCACCGGCCTTTGGCACAACATCAACGGCGGCTTCTTTTCCATGGGATCGGTTTCATACGCGACAGGTCACCAGAATTACGACCGCACCTGGGTCAACACGAGCGGCGGAAGTGGCTTGGCCAGTCACCAGGGGCTCGTTCTTACAACCGGACATGAAGGCCTTACTGGACCAGCACTGAAGTACAAGTACGATATTGATGCCCCAGATCTCGGCGGAGTAAATCCGCTGGCAACCAGCAACGCGATTGTCGATGTCAGCTTCTGGAACCGGGGATACCTCGATGGCGGTCTGGTTGGCGCTGGATATTTCGGCAATGAAATCACGTTTGAAGATTCAACTGGCAATGTCGGTTTCAATCTCGGTCTGACTAAGACCAGTGGCGGCGACATGATTACATACTGGGACGGCACGAATATGCTGGTTTCCGCAATCAACGGAGTCAGTGGCAGATTCGACCGCTGGGACATTAGTCTCGACATCCTCAATGACACTGTTACCGCCAGTTACTTCCAGTTCGCAACCAGCACCACATATAACCTCGTTACAGGCGTCGCTATGTCAAATGCAATGTCCAATTTCGCACACATGACATTCCGCTCGACCCCCGGAACTAACAACGCCAAACTCTGGGTCGTTGATGATTTCGCGTTCCGCACCAACATTCCGACCCCAGGCGCGGCAGCGTTGCTTGGTCTGGGCGGGTTCGCGGCAGTTGCACGCCGCCGCCGGTGAAATGAGAGTCAGTACAGTCACATTCAATGACCCCACGTGCGGCTCACGTGGGGTTTTTCATTGGAGGCAATGACCCCGGTGGGAGTTGAACCCACACGCCCTTTTACGAGCTGCGGATTTTAAGTCCGCTGCGTCTGCCGTTCCGCCACGGGGCCGTGGTGTGATGAGTGTAGCAATTTCCCCTCGCAGAAATCTGGGGGGAGGAGTGCTGCCAGTTACTTTCTGGCAGCGACTTGCTCGATGAGATGCTCCGCAAGGCGGTGGCCAAGTGCGAGAATCGTGTGCGTGGAATTTGAAGTTCCGACCCGGGGAAACACGGCTGAACTTAGAACGTGTACATTGGGTATTGGAGAAATCCGTAGCTGCGGGTCGACCAATGCTCCAGGTGCGTCGCTCATGCGCAGTCCGCCGGAACTATGCGAGGTGTCCTTTGCATGTTTGCGGATGTGCTCCAGCAGTTTGGCGGGGTCGTTGGCAACTTCGCCCAGAAGGTCTTGAGTCTCAAAATCTGCCTCTTTTTTCAGGCAGTTTAGAATATCGCGGCAGACCGGAATGAACTTTGCCGCAACCGCTGCATCTTCGGGTGTGACATCCCAGGCAAGATCACAGACCGAGCCGTCCGCACCTGGCCCGATCTTCCATTGTTTGAGCGCGAATTGCTCAAGGTCGATGCTTGCCAGAATCGTCGCACCCGGATCAATATACAGCCGTCCGAAGCCAAAGCGCACTATGCCAAGTCTTGGAAGCCCCAGAAGTAGTGGCAAGATGTCTTTGAACGAAAGCAAACTGCCAGCGAATGTGCGGCGTTGGATCGTGTTCAAGATCTCTCGAACGGGGCGCAGAATTGACGAGGTTGACATATCGAAAGCAAGGTGCAGAAACGCTCCGGGGAGTCGCGTGCCTTTGGCTTCGATATCAAAGTGCTCGCCAAACATCATGCCGCGTTCGAAGCGATATCCGAAGCGGCGTGAAAATTTGAACGCGGACTTTGGTTTCACAATGGCGATTGGAAACGAAAGGTGATCATGGAAAAAATGCCCGTGCTCGCCGCG
>SXOY01000158.1 GCA_005776545.1 Planctomycetia bacterium
CGATGGGTCGGGCTGGAGCGAAAGTCGCTCGTAAAGCAAACGTGTTGCTTGCATCACACGCCAGGAATCGGTGTATTCAAGCAACCCAATCAGTTGTTGGGTAGACAGTTTTCCGATATCAGGCAGCGCAAATGGACTTTGGTCCTGTGGCGCAATTCGGTAGATTCTCCCCATATTGAGCGGCGTCTCCAGGTTTCTCGCCTTCATCTGATCTTTGAGGTAGTTGGTAATGAAAAGTTTGTGCTGGATCACGCCCCGATACATGTCGAGAATGTACAGGTCGCCATCAGGCCCTTCGACGGTATTGACCGGGCGAAAGCGTTCATCGGTCGAGGCGAGAAATTCCACTTTCGTGTACGCCTGCGAAGCGCGTGGCCCAGAATCGGTTTCCTTGAGTGTGAATCGCTTCACCAGATTTCCCGCGGATTCGCACACAATCGCACTGCCCTCAAACTCTGAGCCAAGCCGCGGTGTTGAGAGAAATGTCGGTCCACATGCCGCGGTCACGCTCGCAAGAGTTTTGTCTGCGCGGAGTGTGTTCTCCTGATATCCGCGATTGACTCCCGGCGTAGCGTGGATGGGCCAGCACTCTCCGGGCGCGATGCTGATTCCCAGCCCCGAGACGCCCTGCATGTTGGGATTGAGCGAGCCCCAGTGCTTGGGGAAAAGATCGACCAGGAGCGGATTGGAATTTGGTGTGTGATAGAGACGACCCAGGTGATCCTGTGCAATGCCCCATTGTCCGTGGCTGGGCGTCTTGCGTGCTTCAAGCTGCGGCACACCGTCTTTCATCCAGATCCGAAATTCTTCATTATGTTGTGAAATGTGATACCAACCGTCGATTCCAAAGTGCAGGCTGTTCCCGGCATGTTCCGGGCTTTCTATCCCACCCAGCCCATCGCGGAGAATGATGCGTTCGTCGGCCCGGAAATCGCCATCAGTATCGCGGCAAAAGAGCAAGTGGGGCGGTTCAATGACGAGCACCCCATCAAAACACGGGGCAACAGCGCGCGGCAGCACAAGATCATCCATGAAAATCGTCGAACGATCAAAGGTGCCATCGTGATTGGTATCTTCGAGAATCGAAATCCGGTTTGCTGGCTGTGCCTCACCAGTAGCTTCCACATCCGGCATATACGTCTGCATCTCAACCACCCACAGCCTGCCGCGTTCATCAAATTGGGCGGTCACGGGCGCTTCAACCATCGGCTGTATCGCGGCACAGGTAATCCTGAGCCGGTCATCCGCAAGTCGAAATCCAGCAAGTGATTCTTCGATCGAAAGCGGCGGCGATGACAGTCCCATGTGGGTCGGGTAGAGAACAGGTACCGCCGGGCGTATGCGTGCGGCCACTACTGCCAGGACAACCGCGAAAATGGTGAACATCAGAAATGTGCGCACGGGTACCCCATTCTGTGAATGGCCAATGTATGGTGCTGGTGAACCGTTCGCGAGCAGAGTCAGCCAGAATCTAGCTCAGGCGTGCTTTCAGGTCTTCCACTGCTGCCCGCCATTCCGCGCCCTGATCTGCCTCATCCCAGACTTCTGCCAATTCAGAGGTCTTGGCTCGCTCGATGGCGGTAATTGCAAGTACTGTGTTCTTAGGGTTGCGGAGGTTGGTCGTGCCGTTGCGTGTCCACGCGACAAGTGCCTCTGCTGGTCCTTCAGGGTCCATCATCAGCGGGCTGGGCTTTCCCAGAAGTGCGGCAAGAATCTCCGCAGCAGCAAGCCCTTCCGCGGCGGCTTCCGAGTCAATTCCGTCTTCTTCATCGGCGGCCCGCATCAGTGTCTGGACAAGGATCGCGTCTTTGCCTGGCGCTCCGCGCGTACCTTCGCCATCTGGAGCCTCCTCCATGATGGTCACAAAGTCCAGCGCGATATCGTTTTCGAATGCATCAATTCCCCAAGCGCCCATTGCAAACACTCCTTGCGGTCCTAAGACTGCGCCGCATCATATCACGTGCTGGTGACTTTACCGGGTTTTTGCGGTTTTCGGGCAGAAACATGGCACAATTATGAAAAAACTTCGGAATTAACAGGCAATATATGTACAGATTTTCAGAGAATTATTCATGATTTTGATCGTTTGAGTTTCACCTGACAACCAATGCTGCTGTGATTGAAGCAGGAATCAACCTGTTGGCACACCGGGCATGGGTTCTCTCAGTTGGGGCGGCGCAGGCTCGATGCCTGTTCTATCCAGGACGAAATGCTTGATGCGTTTTTGGTCTTGAGTGAATTCATTTCAAGGGAGCGACCACCGACTAACTCGTCTTTGGTTTTCACTTATGCCTGATGCCTGGTGTCTAATGCCTGTATTGTCCAGAGTGACTCACTTGAAGTGCGCAAGGTCTAGACTTGCGACATGCGAAAGCCTTATATCGGTGGTAACTGGAAAATGAATCTGAACCGCACCGGTTCCTGCGACCTTGCACGAGCAGTTGCAGATGGAGTGAATTCACTCAGAGGTTCTGTCGAGGCTGCCATCTTCCCCCCGTTCGTCTATCTGCTCGCCGTCAAGAGCATCCTGCGCGAGCGAACCACATTTGTCAAACTCGGCGCACAAGATGTCTATCCAGATGCCGATGGCGCATTCACCGGCGAAATTTCTATGTCCATGCTCAAGGATTGTGGCGTAGAAGTTGTTCTTGCCGGTCACTCTGAGCGGCGGCATGTCATGGGCGAAAACGATGAACTCGTTGGCCGCAAAGTGCGGGCCATTCTTGAGGCTGGCCTCGAGTGCGTCCTCTGCTGTGGAGAAACACTTGAACAGCGACTTAAAGGTGAGACGCACGCGGTAAACGAGCAGCAGGTCCGTGCCGCCCTCGCGGGAGTTCCCGGTGATCACTTGGCAAAATTGACGATCGCGTACGAACCCGTTTGG
The DNA here is from genome assembly GCA_005776545.1 of Planctomycetia bacterium. The sequence continues at coordinate 2,885 of SXOY01000158.1, forward strand.
GCCATTGGAACCGGCAAAGTTGCGACGCCAAATGATGCACAAGCCGCCCACGAAAAAATCCGCGGTTTGCTCAACACCCTCTACGGTGACATGTGGGCCAGCCGCATTAGAATCCAATACGGCGGCTCACTCAAAGCCGCAAATGCCAAGAGCATCTTCATCGAATCCGATGTCGATGGCGGCCTGGTTGGCGGCTCAGCCCTCAAGGGCGATGAATTCAACGCGATCTGCAAGGCAGCCGCCGAAGCAAAGTCACAGTAAGACGTTCCCGATTCTCGCACAACACGCGGATTCCGAAAACCGAGCGTGCACAGAGAGCCTTGGCGATATCGCCGCCCAACGTCGACGTGTCAAGTCATTCCGCACAGGTCAAACACCAGAGAGCAGCAGAATCGCGCACCCCATTTGGTCAGCAACCGCCGGCGAACACGTTGACGAAGTCGAGGTAATCAAAGAAGTCGATAATGCCATCCGCGTTGAAATCCGAAGTTGGATCGTTGGTGCTGAAAGCCGCGACGAAGTCGATGTAGTCAAACATATCGACGATGAGATCTCCATTGAAATCCCCGTTGCAC
>SXOY01000159.1 GCA_005776545.1 Planctomycetia bacterium
ACGGTCGACGCTGCAAGCGTTGATACCAATAGCACTGGTCGGGACAATCACGTGAAGTCTCCAGACTTTTTTAGTGTGAAGGAATTCCCCACGATCACATTCAAAGGAACGAGTTTCACCAAGAAGGACGATACAAACTGGGAAGTTAAGGGCGACCTGAGCTTCCACGGCAAGACCAAGGAAGTGGTTCTTAACGTTGCGAATACTGGTCAGGGTCCAGGAAGAGGCGGCGGAACCGTTGCCGGAATCGAGACCACTTTTACGATCAAACGCTCCGACTTTGGCATGGATTTCATGCTCAAGGGTTTGTCAGACGATGTCACACTTACGATTTCGCTTGAAGGCGGAGCGAACTGATCACTGTCTGTGTCAAGCGTGTCGCTCTCGACCGCACAGGCATCAGGCAATAGGCATCACGCATTAGGGAAGACCGAAGGCGATAGATGCCAGCGGAATATTCCTGCGACTGTACGAAAGTGCTGCCGCGGGTTTTATGGATCGTGCGGTTATTGAGCAGTTAGCTACCGGAGTACTTTCGCCGCAAGGCATGTCTTTGGTATTGCTCTTTTTTCTGTGGTTCAAGATTCCACGAGTGCATGGGATTGCTGATCCGGCGCTTAATCACGCGGCCAGTTGGCGTCAACTTCTCGCGCCGCTCTTGGTAGCTGGTGTGGTGCTGCTTTCCTGGCCGATCGTTTTCTCGCTTACTTTTCCGCCGGTTGACACGTTTGCGCGGATGCCTTGGATCTGGTTGGGAGTGGCCTTAGCGCTGATGGGTGTGAAGAATATCTCGCATCGCCACTTTCGAGTTCTAGCAGTCGCTGCGGTTGTCCTAATTGCGGCACCGTTTGTTGTTCCATCGGCCCAATTGAAGCTCATTTCCACGCAGGACCTCGCGATTCAGGCTGGACTGCTGGTCGTGTGTAGCTTCCTGTCTGCGGGGTGGATTCCGGAAATTGCGGAAAAGTCGCCGCGGAGTGCGGCGGTTATTATCTGCATCTCACTGACAGGCGCGTGTCAGGTGTTGATCCTGGGATTTTCTTCGCTCAAACTTGGACAAGCGGTTGGGATGCTGGGGGCTATTGCAGGCGCATTCATGTTTCTCACGATCTGGAAAAATCGCGATTTGTCAGGCAAGGGCCTTGATGCGACATTTTCTGCGGCGTCGATTCTGACTCTACTTGCAGGAGTCCACTCTACTGACACGGTTCGCCCCTGGCTGTACATCTTCCTGATCACCGCAACGCCATTGGTCAGTTGGCTGTTCTACAAGATTCCGTTGAAGTCCTCTAGATATCGAGCTGTTCTTGCTATTGTGGCGGCGAGCGCGATGGTCGCCATTACACTTGGGATTGCATTTGCCAATCGACCGGTTGACGAGTATCAGGCGAGTATCGGGCGAGTATCGGGCCATGAGCGCCATACGCTGATTCCGTGCGTTGCTTGCTTTTTACAGACACCATTAACGATGTGAACGGCGTTGCGCGATTCGTGCAAACTCTGGCGGGGTGGGCTTGCGCAACTGGAAAAGACTTTCATGTGCTTTCCAGTTCTGCAAAGCCGCGGTTGATGGAATTCCCTTTTCAGGAGTGTATTGAAATCGTGCCGCCGTTGGCGCGAATGAGCTTGCCGGGGTATTCGGATCTTGATATTGCCTTGCCGCGATATGGGGAGTTGTTGAAGCGTGCGGCGGAGTTTCGACCGGACGTCATTCATATCTCTACACCCGGACCGGTCGGGATATGTGGCAAGTTAATTGCTCGCAGACTTGGTGTGCCGCTTGTTGGAACCTGGCATACTGATTTCGCGTCGTATGTAAGGCATATTTCGCATGTGGCAGTTGGTGCACGGCTTGGAGAGATTTCAACCGAACTCCTTCATTTGTTCTATCGGGAATTTGATCTAATTCTGGCGCGGTCGGCGGTGTCGTTGCCTGATATTCGCGCTACTGGAGTGAAACGCTATCGGGCATTTGCGCCTGGGGTTGATTTGCGGAAGTTCAGTCCGGTGTGGAAGGATCGCGCGATATGGGAGCGGTGGGGGCTGGATCCGCAGAGGAGGAAAGTGGTGTATGTTGGACGCGTAAGTCGGGAGAAAGGCGTGATGTTGCTGGAGCGGATTGCGGAGGATGTACGGAGCAGGGGTGTGGATGCGGATCTTGTGGTTGTGGGGAGCGGGCCATTGCAGAAGAAGATGCGGGAGCGGCTGCCGGATGCGACGTTTACCGGGTTTGTGCATGGCGAGACGCTGGCGCGGGTGTATGCATCCAGCGATGTTATTGTGTTTCCCAGCGAAACTGACACCCTGGGGCAGGTGGTTCTTGAGGCGCAGGCGAGTGGGGTTGGGGTTCTTGTCACGGATCAGGGCGGGCCACAATATCTTGTGAAAAACGGGGAGACTGGCTGGGTGATTCCGGCGGCAGAGCCGGAGCAATGGGGCGAGTGTATCGAGATGGGGTTGCGAGAAAGTCAGCGGTTTGCAATGATGGGTCAGCAAGCGCGGCGACACATGCAAAATTATGATATATCTGATAGTTGTGAGTCGTTCTGGCGGGAGCACGAGAATCTGTTGGATCAGTTGCGGGCCAAGCGCGAATAGCTGTGGTATGTGTGAATCGCCAGGAGCACTACTCCAGCCCAGAGCAGGATGAGGCCGTTGGCGCCGATGCTGCGATTAAGCTGTTGTCCACCGGCGATGGTGACAACGCAGGCGAGTGCGGGGAGAAATGCCCAGAGGTACACAATCAGCGGCAGGCGGCGCTGCATGCGGATGGCGGTCACTGCACCGGTGAGCACCATGAGAAAAGTCGCCGCGGCGAACGCGAGCCGCTCGTGCTGCTTGGAAGTGATGTCGCGGAAGAGATTTTTGAG
>SXOY01000013.1 GCA_005776545.1 Planctomycetia bacterium
AATTGCGCAGGAAGCGAGTCCTGGCAACTGGGATATTTTGCTGACCACGCCGCTGACTGCTGTTGAAATTGTGCTGGGCAATTTGTTTGGACGATTGCTTTTCATTCTGGGTTTGCTGTTTGCCAGCTTGCCGCTGTTTGCGGTAACACAGTATTTCGGCGGCGTACCGGGCAAGTCAATTTTTGCGAGTTATGCGATCGCAGCTTCGGCAGCACTTTTTGTGGGGACGATTGCGATTGCGCTGAGCGTGTCGCGGCTTGTAGGAAAACGCGCGGTATTTGCGTTCTATATCGCAGTGGTATCGTACCTTGCGGTGACTTGGGCAGGAGACCTGTGGGTGGGCGGCAAGGGCGTGACGATCTTCACAGCAACCAACCCGTTTCTTTGCCTGCATTCATTGCTCAACCCCAGTTCATATCCTCGCGCAGCAATTGGAAGCCAAACCGGAATTCGTAGTTGGCTGCTTGAAACGCCCGTACTTACATTCTGCTTGATTTCGTGCATCAGCAGTGTTGGACTGCTATTGGCATCGACATTAACGGTTCGGCTCGGTGGACTTTTGAACGCTGGATCAGATTCGAGCGGCATTCCCGGGTATCGCAAGATTTTTGGACTTGGGGCTGTGAACCTTGAACACCGCGCCCCGCGTTCAGTGTGGACCAATCCAATCGCATGGCGAGAAGCAGCTGCTCGCAACGGGACATTGTGGCGAATCATCGCCCGCTGGAGCTTTATCGCCGCGGGCGCGATCCTGGGAATTGCCCTGGTCGTGATGTATCACATCGGAACATTTGGTCACGCGCAGTTCAAGCTCGCACTCATGACAACCACGATGGGCGAACTGGCCGTCATTGTTCTCGTGGCGATCAATACTTCTGCTACCGCTGTTTCACGCGAGCGCGAAGATGGCACGCTTGACCTGTTGCTCACTACCCCCATCACGCCATCACAATACCTGACCGGCAAGTTGCGTGGCTTAGTGGCATACCTCCTGCCGATGCTGGCCGTGCCACTGGGCACGCTCATGATTGCTTCGTTGTATGTGCTTGTCGGTGGACTCGAACGAAACGGCGGCGTGGTTGAGAAATCCGTTGTAGTCTTGACCAACGCAGTGGATATCCCGGTGATTTTCGCAGAGACCGGACTTGTGGCGCCACTTGCAGTCATTCCATTTGTCGCATTTTGTGTAATGGTTGGATTGCAGTTCTCGCTCAAGAGCAAGGGAACGTTGGCTAGCGTGGTCGCGACAGTGGCCGTGGTCGGTATCGCAGCGGGAATCTTGGGGTTCTGCGGCTGGCAGGCCGGGTCAGATATCCCGGTCGTGGGACCAGTCTTAAGCGCCCTGACCCCAGCGAGTTTTATGTACGCCTCGGTAAGCTCAGATGTCGGAATGACCAAGACCATCACGCAGGCCGGACTTGGCTCTGCAAGACTCTCGCTCGCCGTCGGAGCATGCGTGGCGGCGGGTGCGTACGCGGCGTTGATCTACGGAATTCACTCGAACATGGTGCGGACATTTGATATGACGGTGAGGAAGTTGGCGGGCAACAAGTGAGCGGGGAAAATCTTCCTGACTCGACGCGAGAGTTGATCGCATTGGCGACGATCCATGGAGGTCTCACTGGCCGACTGGCAACGGGCGCGAGTTTTGCTTTTCTAGTAGCGCTGTTTCTGGGTGTTGGCGGCGGCGCCGTATGGCAAGGTGGTTCACATTGGTGCTACGCGATGTGGGCGGGAAGCGGGATCAGCCTCATCGCTACGATAGTTATGGTGGTGTTTGCCACACGTGCGTTCAAGCGCGCCAAGCCAATATCCCGAGCTTTGTATGAGAGAGTGAACTCCGGCGATCCTGATGTTGCGGAACCGCCGGTTGAGGGCGAGTTTTTTGGCGACTTTGAGGTACTCAGCAGCGATGAATCGATGATCATGCTCTCCAGAAATCGACCGATGGCAGCAGAAATCGCGTTACGCGTTGGGTTGCTTCTTCTGGGTATCGGAATTACGCTCGCACTGATTTTGACAATTCAGAAGCACGGCTTTGGGTTCGGCGGGTTGATTGCGAAACATCCAAGAGCGGCAGTTTTCTATGGAAGCCCACTTGCCTCACTCTTACTGGCGTTTCTGGCGATTCAACGTCGACCGAGTCGCTGGTATGCTTCGCGCGAGGAGTCAATCATCCGCATTGAGAGCGTTCGATGGCTGTTCATTCGAGCGGTCGAAGATGTTGAACCCAGTGACGTTGAGGCAGTCCTCATACGAAAAGGGGACCTTTCTGTGCGAACCTTCTCAGGAACAGTGCACGCTCTGCAACCGGTGAACATCCCGAATCTTCCGGGACTGGCTCTTGGAAAAACTGAGACCGAGTCGGCATTGCGCGCGGTGCGCGAGGTGCAGGCCTGGCGCATATTGGGTGGACTTAAGTGCGTATTTTTTGACAACCCTAATTGGAAGCTCCACTGATATCTCAAGGCCTCATAGATGGCCGCACTGGCGAGGCCATCGCTCCGAAATCGTCATTCGGGTGAGTTCTTGACAAATCAAACTTGACATTTTTGTTAAGCAGTGATACCCTCTGCTTGATGGCCCACTTACCCGAATTCAACGCTGAAGGTGTATTGCCACCCGGCGACTACGCACTGACGCTATCAGGGTTGGCTCAGTCAATGCTGGTAACCGGGCCGAGGAACCCCGCTTCGCACTCCAATTGGAACCAAGACTGGCGACGACAGTTGGTTTGCAACCTTGGCGTGATGGTTGAGCAATTGTGGCAAGTTGGCATCACGGAGATTTTCATTGATGGTTCGTTTGTAGAAGACAAAGAACGGCCGAACGATATTGATGGGTATTTTATCTGCGACCTGATGCAACTCGCGAGCGGGGATTTAGAAAGGTCCCTCAATGAGCTTGATTCGAAAAAGATCTGGACATGGGATTGGGAGAAGCGAATACCGTTCAAGGGATACGCAAAGCCGCAATTGCCAATGTGGCACGAATATCGCGTAGAGCTTTACCCACATTATGGACAGCGAAGCGGCATATGCGATGAACATGGCAATGAGTTGATGTTTCCAGCAGCGTTCAGGCGAACGCGGCGTGATGGCAAGCCCAGGGGAATAGTGAAGGTGGTGCAATCATGATTCGAAGCGAGCCGGAGTATCAGGAGGCTGTGAAACGACTAAAGCAGGACCGCGTACACCTGCATGCCGAGGAACAGAAGCTCAAAGAAATGGGCCTCTCAAAAGATGAGATCAAGCGAGCGCTTGACCCAATGCGATCATTCCGCGCTCAACTCGAAGAGGAAATCGCAAGCTACGAACGGCTCAAGCGCGGCCAGTTTGATGAGCTTCTTAACTTCAACGGTTTGGGACGGATGCTGGTCGCCCTTCGAATATATCTAGGCGTAAGCCAGCGCGACCTTGCAGAACGTCTTGAGGTACACGAATCGCAAGTTTCAAGAGATGAACGCAACGAATACAACGGCGTGACAGTCGAACGCGCGAACAAAGTACTCGAAGCGCTGGGTGTTGAACTTCGCACACTTGTCGAACGGGTACCAAGGGTCGCAAAATCGGCTTGAGTTGTGCCGTATGCGTGTATCGACTCTCGAAAGTCAAAACGTCTTCCGCATCCGCGCCGTCGGGAAACCCAGTTGGTCGCGATACTTCGCCACTGTGCGGCGGGCAATGTCAATCCCGCGTTTCTTAAGTTCGATGACAAGGTCTTCATCTGACAGCGGCGTGTTCTTGTCTTCGTGAGAAATGACATCGCGCAGAGCTTCTTTGATGGCGTCCCAAGCGAGGTTTTCGCCGCCGGAATTGCCATCTTCGCCTGCAGAGGTAGGGATGCCACCGGAAAAAAGTTTGCGGAGCGCAACGGTTCCGCGCGGAGTCTGAATGTACTTCTCGGCGACTGCGCGTGAAACGGTGGCGACGTGA
>SXOY01000160.1 GCA_005776545.1 Planctomycetia bacterium
CCCAAGATCGACTTTGTGGTGAAAGATGTCATCGGCCGCGAATGGCAACTTGGCACTGTTCAGGTCGATTACAACATGGCGGTCCGCTTCGATCTTTCCTATATCGGCCCCGACAACAAGCAGCACAGACCAGTTGTCATTCACCGCGCTCCCTTCGGCTCAATGGAGCGTTTCTGCGGCGTACTCATAGAGCATTTCGCAGGCGCATTCCCCACTTGGCTCAGCCCCGAACAGGTGCGCATTCTGCCGATCAGCGAAAAGACCAACGAGTACGCGGACAAGGTTTTCGCAGCGCTCAAGGCTGCGGGGGTGCGGTGTTCGATTGATGAGTCGAACGATCGCGTGCAGGGAAAGATCAAGGTCGCGGCGGATATGAAGATTCCTTACATGCTGATTGTCGGGCCGCGAGATGCGGAGAATGGACAGGTTTCGGTGCGTGCACGCGGGACTGAAAAGGACCTGGGCGCGATGGGACTTGATGCGTTTGTGGCAGCGGTTTCGCGAGAAATTGCGGAGCGCGGGGCGGAACTTACTGTGAAGCCATGAGCGACTCGGAGAAGCCATCCGCAAAGAACTGGCACGATCTAGTTGTGGATCCAAAGGGGCGCATCTGCCTCCGCGGCGGTGCAAAAACATGGGTAGATGTGATCGAGGTTGCAAACGGAAGGCGACTCGCATGTCATAAGACGATCCTCAATTGTGGAGGACAACGTCTTGCGATAAGTGATGACACTCGCCATTTCATAGCGGGAAGTTGGGGTCATCCGGATGGAGGCGGCGTTGCGTGTTACGAAACGAACACCGGCCATTTGGTTTGGCACAGCCGCAACTTGAAATCACCACAGCTTCTGAGCTATGAACCGACCTCCGACTCGTGGCTCATATCTCTCGACAAGGGCGGAACGTTTTTCATCAACCGAATGACTGGGAAAATCAAATTCCAGCTTCGTGGCAGCTTTCGCAATCTTCTTGGATTCACCAAAGACGAATGTCTCATTGACGCTCGATCAACGATTGAGCGTGTGGATCCACGTTCCGGTGTTGTCGTTGGCAAGTTGAAAGTACCTCGGATGTTCGAGTGGGTTGCCGGCAAGACCAAATGGGGAACCGAAGATCGTGTGATGGCCGCCTCACGTACAAATGATCTGTACTCCAACACAGAACGAAAGCGACTCAGCATCCTAGATGGGGATGCAGCCAACGATTGCCTTGTCGTCGCCCACGTTGGTGGCGCATTGCAATGCTTCTCGCTTCTCAGTGGAAAGATGGTTTGGGAAACTCTGCCTCCTTTGTATTCGAATTTTCTAACAGTTGGCATCGCGACCTCTACTAAGCATGTTTGGGCGGTCTGCCGGAATCTCCAGCACGGCAGTCCCGTGGAACTCTGGTGTCTTGCATTAAGAGATGGCTCCATCCACTCAAAAAACACATGGCCTGACAGCATGGGAAGATCGGGTGTATTTTGCAATGGAGGAAGTTACTTCGTGGACGGCATGGGTGTAATCGATCTTCCAGATCGAAGGATGCGTTTCTTTGATTGATACAAGGGGTTCAAGCGTGGCAAGTTTGAGTCCCATGGTGGTTGTCATAGGTGGCCCCAACGGCGCCGGCAAGACGACTATCTCCAAGCGTGTTCTATCTGAAACAATTGGTGTGCCTGAGTTCGTCAATGCCGATGTGATTGCTCGTGGCCTTTCAGGATTCAATCCAGAACATGCGGCAATTGCCGCCGGCCGCGTGATGCTCACGAGAGTTCGTGAGCTAGCCGCTTCTCGTGCCAACTTTGCATTTGAGTCAACTCTCGCCAGCAGGACCTTTGCGCCGTGGCTTTCTTCGTTGAAAAAGGAGGGTTACGAGATCCATCTCCTCTACGTATCACTCAGAACTCCCGAACTTTCGCTTCGACGAGTGAAAGCAAGAGTTCGTAAAGGAGGACACGACATCCCACCCGATGTGATAAGAAGGCGGTTTGGACGATCAGCGCAGAATCTCCTTGAGCTCTACCTGCCAATTGCGGATATCTGGCGGGTCTATGACAATTCCGGGAAAATACCCGCTCGAATCGCCGATCAATTGCCGGGTCAAGAGCCAGCAATCCACGATGTCAACGCATGGAATACACTTCGATTGATCGCCCATGAAAACAAAATCAGTCAAATCGACTCCGAATGAAATTGCCCGTGATCATGTGGCAATTGACCGCGCGGTAAAGCGAGCTGTTCATGACGCACTCTTTGCGGAACGTGCTATTAACGATGCGAAAGCGAATGCCAGATCAAAGGCGAAGAAACGGAAATAATCTGCTCGTTAAGGTCCGCGATGCGTTGCAAGCAAAACTCTGGAATCCGCAACGTCTGACTTCACGCCGCTTTGTTCACTGGACATCCGGACTGCAGGCACCATTTCATGAAATCTCGACTTGTGATGATCCCGATGCAATGCTCGTGCTCATCTACAACTGGCAATGCTGAAATGCTCTGGGCAAGCATGATCTGACCCGCATCACCAACAGGCATCTGCGGTGTAGCCGTCACTACTGCTCGCTTCATTACCTGATGCACATGTTTGTCCAATGTTGCCAAATCCCGTGTACTGGCGGCGGGAGTCGAAACGTTTGGCGAGAGCGCTTTGAGCAAATCGCGATCAGAGACAATTCCGACGAGTTTGCCCTGTTCCAAGACCGGAAGATGGTGCATGCGGTGCATTTCAAAAAGCTGCCGCACACTTCTGAGTGTGGTATCAAGATTGACGCTGATGACATGCCGTGTCATGATCGCAGCGACGGTGTTTGGAGATGCGCCATGGTCGGTACTCATGACGAGGGCATCGACCAGCAGGTCAAACATGATAAGCGGATTCTGTTATTTGGTCCATGTGGCCACGTCAGAGGGTGGGTTTTGCCCTCCCAAACAGAACTTGGTCTCTAGAACTCGGGGCCGCTATTACGCATAACCTATGGCCATGAAAACCCTTCACTCTCAATCGACCGCCTCGCTGAGCCGCCGCGTTACCTTTGCCGCAATTGCCATTACTGGCCTCATGATTGCCGCGACAGGCTGTTCAAAAAACACTTCATCATCGAGCACTGCGCCAGCCGCCAAAGCAGCGGAAACAAAGCCAACCGCGGCTTCGACTCCGGCTCCCGCAGCGACACCAGCACCGGCTGCGGCACCAACTGAAGATAAGTTCCCCCTGGTCCGCATCAGCACTTCGATGGGCGATATCGTGGTTGAACTCAACAAAGAGAAGGCCCCCATCTCCGTAGCCAACTTCTTGAATTACGTCGACAAAGGCCACTACAGCGGCACGATCTTCCACCGCGTCATTTCCAGTTTCATGATTCAGGGCGGCGGGTTTGATGCCGATCTCACGGAAAAAAAGACTGATGCCCCTATTAAGAACGAGTGGCAAAACGGTCTCAAGAACGAGGCATACACCATCGCCATGGCCCGCACCAACGTACCGGATTCTGCAACCTGCCAGTTCTACATCAATTCTGTGAACAACCCGATGCTGGACGCTCCTCGCGGCGGAGCTGCATACGCGGTCTTTGGCAAAGTCGTTACCGGACAGGATGTCGTGGACAAGATCAGAGCAGTCAAGACTGGTTTCAGGAACGGCATGGGTGATGTTCCCATGGAAACAGTTACAATCACCAAAGCAGTTCGCGAACCTCGCAAATAACGCGAGAATTTAACGTATCCGCTTACAATATTGCTTTCAATTCGCCGGGGTAGAAAGTACAATCGTTCCATGGGAAGGGCTTTCACGCTCATCGAGTTGCTGGTAGTCATTGCGATTATTGCAGTTTTGATTGCGATTCTGTTGCCTGCGATCGGACATGCGAAAAAGACCAGCAAAGCTCTTGCGTGTCAGGCCCAACTTCGCGGGCAAGGTCAGGGCCTGGTTCTCTATAACAACGATCACAAAGAGGCCGTAATCCCCTCATACAACATGACGGGAACAACCGGCGGCTCTGGTGTGCCGCTCGATGGCTGGGCACCGATTCTCGACCGCGATGGCTACATGACCGGAAATCAGATAAAGGGCGGAAATCCATTTTACTGCCCCGAGACTTTTGATGTCGCTGGAGTTGCAAGCAGCCAAACTGGCACCGACCCAAATAATCCGAAGGGCTGGCTCGATTGGCCTTTTGAACGCACTGGTTCCGGCAACATTTCCGTGACTATTCCGAGTCGCGGCTTTGAGAAGATCATTAGAGTTTCATACTGGATAAACGCAATTAACCCAATCGGCGGCACAGTTCAGATTGAACAGGACCTGTTCTATACGGGCAGTGTCGGCTATGGCCCCGGAACCGGCGGCGCTTTTGTTACACAGACCAAACTCAACGCCTTCGTTCGGCCAGTCCAGCTCATCGCCCTGGCCGACGGTCTATATGTCGGTCGTCAGCGCGATAATCAGGTAGGTAACACTAACAGCCGCATCGGTTTTCGTCATCCGGGCAAGCTTGGCGTCGCCAATGCAGTCTTTGCAGATGGGCATGTTCACGGCATCAGCGGCAAGGAATTCCCACGCGCACTTGGCGGGTCTGGAACACCACAGGAAGTGACTGAAGAGAACCTTTATGGCAAAGCAAGTGTCTACGCCAACCCCGAAAAAACGCTCGCGCCTTAGCCTCGCTAAAATCTGAGATGCCTAAGGCCCGCACAGTTCTTATTACCGCTGGGCCAACCCACGAACCCATTGACGCTGTCCGCTATTTGGGCAACCGGTCTTCTGGCAAAATGGGAATAGCCCTGGCTGAAGCTGCAGCAACACACTTTCAAACTACACTCTTATTAGGCCCAACGGCAATTCTCCCAAACGTCCCCGAAGTCCAACTTCACCGATTTAGCACGACATCTGACCTACAAGCTCTTCTTCGCATCCATGCCCCGCAGGCAGATATTCTGATCATGGCAGCGGCGGTCGCCGACTTTCGCCCCAAGCCGCTGGCCGCGCTTTCCGGCGGCA
>SXOY01000161.1 GCA_005776545.1 Planctomycetia bacterium
AGCGACACGCTTCCGCTGGCCGCCGGAAAGCTCAGATGGGACCCGATGCTCTGACCCCTGCATGTCCACCACGCTCAATGCTTCATCAATCCGCTCAGCCCGCTGGCGTGCGTTGAACTCTGTATGTTCAATCAATGGAAAGGCGAGATTCTCTCCCACAGTCATGGAATCAAAGAGCGCAGACAACTGAAACAGGAAGCCAATCTGAAGTCGAACTTCGCGAAGCTGCTTCTCTTTCAAGCGATCAATTCGATGATCCTCAAACCACACTTCGCCCGAGTCCGGATGCATCAGTCCGACGATGTGTTTCAATGTCACCGACTTGCCACAGCCGGAGGGTCCCATGACCACGGTGGTCTTGCCACGGGGGAAGTCGATCGAGACGCCATCCAGAACAGTGAGCTTGCCAAAGGCCTTGCGGACATCGCGAAGTCGGATAACCGCGTCACTTGAGGCCGAGAACTCCCTGGCGGGCGCACGCAAAGTCGCGGCATCTCCGCCGTTTGGCACCATTTTCTCGCTCGACTGCACACTCACCCGTAGACTCCCTTTCCATGGAAACCCATGTTAGTCGTAAAGTCCCGGGCGAGGTGTCTCGCATCGTCCTTCATAAGGGGGCGAAGTTTAACTTCGAGCAGGTTGTTTTCACCGGACGCGATGGCAAGGAGCTGCGTCGCGAAGTGGTGCGGCACCCAGGGGCAGTGGTCATCCTCCCAATCCTCGAATTGCCCGGTCAGCCCCAATGCGTGGTATTCATACGCAACTTTCGCACCGCCATCGGCCACGAGCTCTGGGAATTGCCCGCAGGAACCCGTGAAACAGGCGAAGAACCAGCATTCACAGCCGAACGCGAATTAATTGAAGAAACTGGATACAAATCTGCAACCATCACAGAACTTGGCCGGTTTTATACTTCGCCGGGTCTGAGTGACGAATTAATGTACGCCTATGTGGCGAAAGGACTTGTGGAGGTTGGACAGCATTTAGAGGCAGATGAGAACATCACTGTTCATTGTGTGCCGCTGAATGAGGCGTTTGCGATGATCGAACGTGGCGAGGTTCTGGATGCAAAGTCTGTTCTGACGTTGCTCTGGGCACGCAGTAAAGGTATGTTGTAGCAATGGCAAGGTTGACCAAGCAATCATCCGGCAATGAACCCTCGCGAAAGTCGCGGGGAGTATCGCATCGGATGCATTGGCTCGCACGTTTGCTTGGCCGCGGCGAAGACCCACTTTCCTGGTCAGTCCCACTCTTTCGGGTATATGGCGTTCAGTTGCGAATGCACATGATTTTTATCGTGTGGGCGGCGGCGGAATTGCTGATCTCGGCTCGACCCGATGTTGCAGGTCCATTGCACAAAGCATCGCTGGTCTCAGGATTGATCGTGGTGTTGCTTGGGCGGGAAGTTGCACGAATTGTCATTTCGCATCGGAGCGGGTGGTTGCCAGGTCGGATGGTCTTGTGGCAGGGCGGGGCACTTTCTTCGCCACTGGGACTTATGCCACGCTTGAAGGCTCCTGTTGCCGGCTTGGTCGCAAGCGTCCTGATAGTGGGGGTTGCAGGATTGAGCCTCATTCTCGCGGGTGCGCCAGTCGAATTGCTGTGGTTCAACATTTTTGCACCGAGTGTTCAGGCTGGAACAATCAAGGAATCACTGTTACAAGTAGTTCTCTGGTGGACCTACTTTGGCTCAGTCGTAATGCTGCTCTTGAACCTAGTTCCAATGCCCCCATTTGATTGCGGACGTTTAGTGCAATGCTGGCTTACTAAGTCACTCGGCCAACGCGGTGCGTTGAAAGGTGCAGCACAATTTGGGTTGATGGTCGCGGCATCGCTGCTGGTGGTGGGGGTGGTTGCCGAGCAAATGCGATTGGTCGCGTTGGCCGCGATTGGCGGCCTAGTTTGCTGGATCGAATTGCGAAGGCTCGCATTTATTGAAGATACCACTGTCGAGCGTTCACTTGATATTACCGACTGGATCGAAGGCATTGCCATCGCGGAACAGACTGAAAAGCAAGCCCTGATCGAAGAATCACCCGTTGTGCAAGTCGGCCCGTCAATAGACGAGTTACTTGCAAAGGTTCAGGCCACCGGTCTCAATAGCCTTACGGAACAAGAACAAGCCAGCCTTCGAAGCGAAACTGAACGGTTACGCGGCAAGAATCCGCGTCGTTAACACCAATTCCAAACTCCAATTGAGATGCTCTGGCAACGTGGCCGATAATCAGGCGAACTAGTCGGTGATCCCGACGGTACCAACCTTGATAGCTAGGTCTACGCCGCCATGTCAATACACGATCGTCCGTACATCCGAGATAACAAGACAACCCAGATGTGGAGTAATGGACGGGTTCGCTCGTTCAACACTTTGCTGATTATTGTCAACGTTGCGATCTTCCTGCTTGGTATGTTCTTTCAAGATCTTGGAAATTGGATTCAGCAGTTTGGACATTTCTCAACCACAATGTTGATGCCTCCGAGACTGGAATTCTGGCGCATCATTTCATTTCAATTTTTGCACGCGGGTGTTATGCATGTTGCTATGAACATGCTCGGCCTTTACATGTTCGGGCGAATTGTGGAAGAACACCTGGGCACTACCCGGTACCTCGCGTATTACATTGTCTGCGGCGCATGCGGCGGTTTGATGTACTTTTTGCTCAACGCAATCGGGCAATTCGTGCCGCAGATTCCCGGAGTTTTGAACAGTAATCCGGCGACTCCGCTGGTGGGCGCATCGGCGGGCGTGTTTGGCGTCATGATGGCGTGTGCGTATCTGGAGCCGGAAACCAAAGTGATGGCGATGCCTATTCCCATCACGATGAAGATGCGAACTCTGGTATATGTGTACCTTGGAATCTCGGTGTTCATGCTGGTTGCAAGATCGTCAAATGCGGGCGGTGAGGCGGCACACATTGGCGGCGCGATCGCTGGCTACTTCTTTATCCGACGCCTTCATCTCCTGCGTGACTTCTTCGATGTGTTTTCCAATTCAAAGAAGAATCGAAGCCGTTCCAGTCCGTTGACGGTTGCCGAATCGGATGCGGCGGCGAGAGAAATCGATCGAATCCTGAAGAAAGTTTCCGATCAGGGGCTTCATTCGTTGACGGACAAAGAGCGTGCAACGATGAGTCAGGACACCAACCGGCGTCGCAACGCGGGTTGAAATTGGGGGCTACTTTGTAGCGTGCCCCAACCTATCAATTTTGAAATCCTGAAGAAATGCACTACAAGCCATGCTCGCGTTGGTCGCGTGACAACGCCGCACGGTTCGTTTGATACACCCGCATTTATGCCGGTTGGGACAAAAGGCACCGTCAAGGGAATTCTGCCGCATCTTGTGAAAGAGACCGGCGCTCAGATTCTCTTGAATAACACGTATCACTTGCTTCTGAGACCTGGCCCGGAGTGGATACAGCGTCGCGGCGGCGTACACAAATTCATGAACTGGGGTGGGCCGATTTTGACCGACTCGGGTGGCTACCAGGCGTTTTCATTGGCAGAGACAAACAAGATAGATGATGAAGGGGTGACATTCAAGTCCATCGTTGATGGAAGCAGCGTGCGAATGAAGCCTGAAAACTCGATTGAAACGCAGAATCAACTTGGGGCTGACATTATCATGGCCTTTGATGACTGCCCGCCACCAGTTGATGTGACTGCCGGCGCGGGTGTTGATGAAACACAGACCGCGCGGCGAGAGGCGGCAATTCGACGTGATACCGGAAAGAAGGGCTACGACCACAATAAGCGATTGGATATTGCCCTGGACCGAACTGCCAAATGGCTTGAGAGGTGCAAAGCCTCCCATGCCAGAAGCGACGAACAGGCACTCTTTGGAATTACCCAGGGAGGGAGTGATCTCGATCGTCGTTCAAAGAGCGTGGAGCAAGTGTGCAACGTGGAGCTACCTGGATATGCCATCGGTGGCGTTGCAGTGGGTGAGTCAACCGAAGATATCGCCAAGGTTGTTGAACACACTGCGCCGCTGCTGCCACTGAATAAGCCGCGTTACCTGATGGGTGTTGGATATGAACGAGATATTGTGATGGCTGTTCGTGCTGGCGTCGACATGTTTGACTGTGTGTTGCCGACTCGAAATGGCCGCAACGCCAATGCATTTACAGCAAGTGGTCAGATTCGACTTCGAAATGCAAAATACGCGGAAGATGATTTGCCGATTGAACCGGGCTGTGATTGTCCGGCATGCAACCCAGCGTCCCACGGTTGGTTGACCTGTGCGGGCGGGACTTTTAGTCGGGGCTACCTGCGGCATCTGTTTTACGCTGAGGAGATGCTCGGCCCGATTCTGGTGACCTTGCACAACCTCCGACATTTCCAGAGGTTCATGTCGGACCTCCGGACAACGATTCAGACTGGGGATTGGGGCGGGTTTGGGGTGCGGTGGCCAGTTGCCAGTTCAAAGGCACCCGAAAACCGAGGGTGAGTTGTTTGGGTGGGGGTGCGTGTTTGACCCAAACGGCGTGCGTATCCTACGGGTCCTGAAATTGCACCCCGAACACAAGGCTATCGCATGACCACTATTCAGACCTCTTGGATCAGCACTTTGGCAACGATGCAACAAGGCCAGGCCGTTGGCGTCCCCGGCGCTACGGCTGCGCCAGCATCGACTGCCAGTCCGACCACAACAGCACCAACCGGTTCAAACGGGCAGCCATTGCCAGCTCAGCCCGGAACGGCATCTGGAAGCCCGTTTGGAATGATGCTCCCGATGTTGGTTGTGTTCGGCCTCATCATCGGCTGGCAAGTGTGGCAAGGCCGCAAACAGGGCAAAGTTCGCGAAGAGATGCTCAAGTCTGTCAAGAAGGGCGACAAGGTCGCTACATCTGGCGGCGTGATTGGCCAGGTCTGCGAACTGACTAATGACGAGATGGTCCTGCAAGTCGAAGTGGGAAAAATCCGCTTCAGCCGAAACGCGCTTGTCGGGGTTGTCCGGAGCGGCAAAGAGCTGCCTGATTCCAAAATAGAGGTAAAAGAAGCAACGGTCAGTGTCTAATTCGACTGACATGATGTATCCGCATGGAGGCGAACTGTTTCTTTGAGCTGCTATGAATCAATGGGCGGCGGAGCATTTCGCAGGAAAGAGATCTGGAGCGAGCTTTCGCGATGAGGAATATTTACCTTTCTGCTGTTCTGGTGTTGGCGGTTCTATTGATCTGCTGGCGCTCGATCGTGCCCGTCGAGAAGAAACTGAAGCTCGGCAAAGACCTTCGCGGCGGCGTGAGCCTTGTATACGCCGTTCAGATTCGCCCCGATGAAAACGCCAAGATGGTGCTCGATCAGACCATCAGTGTGTTGAAGCAACGAATCAATCCGGTGGGAACGCTGGATATCACGTTTGTCGCTCAGGGAAGAGACCGCATTGAAGTGACCATGCCACTGCCAGGAGAGCGTGTCAAGGCGCTGCGGCAGGCGTATGAAGACGAACTTGCAAATCTTGGTGTCAATTCTCTGTCACCTGCCAGGTTTGACCAACTGATGCGTGCGCCGGCTGAACAGCGCGCAGCACAGATCGAAGTTATCAGCAAGGCCGATGCCGCACAGGGAGATCGGCTCAAGGCGGCCGTGGCAGCATTTGATGCGGAAGCCGCGGCACGCAATGCCCTGGCCACCGCGACAACTGCTACAGGCGCGGAACGAGATGCACTTGTCAACGCCGCCGGCGCTGCTGGGGAAGTTGTGGATCAAAAGCGGGCGGAATATTTCAAGAGCATTGTGACCGCCGAAGATGTGCGACGGGTCTTGACTCTTTCCGACAAGGATCGAATTCTGGACGATCCGTCAGCGACAGATCCGTTGCTGGCCAGGGTGACAATTCCAAGCCCTAGAAAACAGGGTTTTGAGCGACTGCTGGCGGCACACCCAGATGCAAAAGCACAGATCGACCGCGTCATCAGTGTTCACAACACTTTCATTTCAGAGCGAACCACGCTGGATGATCCTCAAGATCTCGTGAAGCTGCTGAAGGGTGCAGGCGTTCTGACGTTCAGAATTACTGTCGATCCGCAGAGTTCGGCAACTGCAAACACTCACCCCGAAGAAGCATCGCTGCGTGAGCAACTTCGTGCTCGCGGCCCAAAGAATGTGAAGTCGAATGACGCCAGGTGGTACAAACTCAACAAGCTTGAGAGCTGGTATGACGATGTCCGTGATTTGCGAATGATTGAAACTGCCGCCGCGGTGTATTTTGCAGGCCGCGGATATGTGGTTGAACCGTTCGACGGCGAGTATTACATGCTGGCGTGGGACACCCGCAAATTGCGGCTTACTCCTGCGGAGGGCGACTGGTCGGTCGCATCCTCAAAGCAAACTCTCGACGAGTTGAACAAGCCCGCGATTGCATTTGAAATGAACCCTCGGGGCGGGGCCTTGCTCGGTGATTTGACCCTGGAGCCATCGAAGATCAAGAGCAAGATGGCCGTCATGCTCGATGATGAAATTTATACCGCTCCGACGCTGCAATCTGCAATCTCGCGGTCTGGACGCATCACCGGCAGCTTTGAGCAATCCGAAGTCGATTACATCGTGCGTGTGCTCAACGCTGGTTCGTTGCAGGCAAAATTGTCGCCCGAGCCACTTTCCACACAACAAGTGGGGCCGCAACTTGGTCAAGACAACCTGGATAAAGGACTCAAAGCTGGTGTGGTCGCCCTCGTAGTTGTGGGCGGATTCATGATTGTCTACTACTTTGGCTGCGGCGTGATTTCAGTTATCGCGCTGCTCTGCAACGCGTTGATCATCGTTGGCGCAATGGCTTTGGCCCAGGCATCATTTACAATGCCAGGCATCGCCGGATTGATTCTCACGTTTGGTACAGCTGTCGATGCAAACGTCCTGATCTATGAACGTATTCGCGAAGAAATCAGAAACGGGCAGGATGTTCGGACGGCGGTACGACTTGGTTTCCACAAGGCACTTTCTTCGATTGTCGACGGCAACGTTGCGAACTTGATCGTCTGTATCGTGTTGGCATATATCGGCACTCCCGAAATTCGCGGGTTTGCAATTACCATGGGGATCGGCGTGATTGGCACACTCTTCTGTGCACTGGTCATCACGCGGTTGTTCTTTGATGTTTTGGTCCACAAGTTCGGTTGGCGGCGAGTTTCCATGCTTCCAATGGCGGTACCTGCGCTGCAGAGCCTCTTGACCCCCAAGATCAACTGGCTCAAGCTTCGATATATTTTCTTTATCGTCTCAACGATCTACGTAGCCATGGGTCTGTATGCCGCGGGAACTCGTGGCGACAAGATGCTGCACATTGAGTTCCTGGGCGGTACTCAGGTCGAAGTGCAATTTAAACGCGGGCCCGATGGCAATCCGCTCAAGCTCACACGTGCAGAAGTTGAAGAACGCGTGAAGGCTGAGGCTGCCAAGCTGGATGACCGCAAGACTTCGCTGCAAATGCAATCTGTTGATGTGACTCCTATTAATCCAGACAATGGCGGCGTTCGCTCAAATTGGTTCCTGATCAAAACCGTGGCAACCAATCAGACCGCCGTGGAGCAAGTTGTTTCCAAGGCTCTCTCTGATCAAATTGAACAACAGCAAGCCCTTCGCTTTAATTCAAGCAGCGAAAAGGACTGGACCAAGGTCGCAGTCTATCCGATTAACCACCCGACACTTGGCGAGTGTATTGAACGTCCTCAGTTCAAGGACTCGGTGTTGAAGTTTGATGGTGGCGTTGCAGTAGTGCTCGACGGAATTGAACCTCCAATCGATGCCGCGACCCTGAAAGCCAGACTTGATAAGGCGCGCTCCAAACCCGAGTACGCAGACACGCTTGCACGTACACGAGAGTTGATTGTTCTTGAGGAGAGTGCAGGTCTTGTGAAGAGTGCCGCAGTGGTCGTGCGCGATGAAGATTCCACGATCTATACCGATGAAGATCGCTGGGGCGAGCGAGTTGCAAAGCGCGAATGGGCGCTGACCTGCGATGCACTCACGCGTGCAGGCACATCTGCGAGTATTCAAAATTTCAGTCCAGCAATTGCTGAGACGTTTAAGGCGCAGGCTGTGGCTGCGATCGGTTTGAGTTTCCTGCTCATCGGGATCTATATCTGGGTCCGATTCAAAGGCTTCCGCTACTCATTTGCGGCGATTATCGCTCTGGTGCACGACATTCTTACTGTTATTGGAGCGGTCGCGCTATGTGAGATTATCTTTGAATACGGATGGGGCGAAGAGGTTGCCAGATCACTGCTCCTTATGCCATTCAAGGTCGACTTGAACATGGTGGCGGCGATGTTGACGGTAGCGGGATACTCCCTCAACGATACCATCATTATCATGGATCGCATCCGCGAGACAAAGGGCAAACTCGTGCATGCGTCTGCCGAAATCATAAATTCGGCTATCAATCAGACTATCAGCCGAACAGTCATTACTTCAGGAATGACGCTGCTCTCTGGTATTATCTTGTACATCTTCGGCGGCGAAGGTGTGCGTCCGTTTGCGTTTGCTCTGACGGTGGGGATCGGTGTGGGTACATACTCATCCATCGCGGTCGCCGCCCCGATCGTTTGGTCACGCAAGGGCAGTAAGCAGACAGAGGCATCATTGGACACTGGTATCGTGCCTACTCCAACGAATTGAGTTGGGTGTAGGGCGTGGAGTTGCATATGCAGACACAATCCGCACGGCTTGTTGGTGGATTTGCACTACTGGCGGTTGTGTGGATTGTGACCTACTGGGCCTGGGGTCCCACTGAACCAAAGATCAGTTTCGCTATGGCGCCCGAAGAGCTGCCTGAAGACTTGGCAAAAACGGGCAATTCGGAGCTGAACACTTCAAACGCGAATGCGTTGAAATTAGGGCCGCCAGAACCAACAACAACAGGCGAAGAGCCGGTAGTGATTCCCCCTGAGTTTATTGGCTACGTAATACTGCCTGG